>NZ_JBBMMC010000008.1:0-244323 GCF_037936805.1 Nocardioides epinepheli
TACATCGCCCGCGAGATCTACCGACACCTCGCCACCACAATGGCTTGACAACCCATAGAAGCGTCTCAACCTCCGGCGGGAGGGCAACTTCGGAGGTTGAGCAAGCGGTGCGCGTGAGGAACGAGCGCGGACCGCGTCGACGAAACCCCGCAACCGACCCGGAAACGCGAGCCGCGCGAGCCGGGCGCGAGCGAGTCAGCGACGGCGGAGCGAGCAGGGGTGGCCGCGCAGGCGGCGGCGCGGGCGGAGCCCGTGCCGGCAGCGCGCCGGCCCACCGACCACAATCGCGCAGTCCGCCGCCGGGGTTTCGTCAGCGCTCGCTGGCTGTTCGCTTGCTCAACCTCCGACCGGACGATCACCGGCTCACTGCCGGGCGCCGATCCCGATCAGCCAGGCGCGGAGCACGTGAGCGGCGTCCACCCGTGAGCCGCGGACGCCGTTGCCGGCCAGCCGGTCGAACAGCAGGCCGTTCATCACCCCGATGAAGTCGATGGCTCGCTGGTCGGGCTCGGGCACCCCGAGGCTGGAGAGCATCCGTGCCACCTCGCCCAGCAGCTTGACGCGCACCGGGGACTCGGTGGTCAGCAGGGTGTGCAGCTCCTCGTCGTCGACGTAGTCGAGGGAGAGAGACATCCGGGCCCGCGTGTCCACGCCCCGTTCGATCGTCGTCTCCAGCGCCGGGACGAGCTGCGCGACCGCTTCGTCCACCGTGCTCGGCAGGGGTGGGTTGCCGCCCCGGATGTCGGCGAGGGCCGCGACCTCGTCGATCGCCATGCGCACCAACGCGCGGCGGTTGCGCGCGTAGTTCGACGTCGTCCCCTCCGGCAGGCCGAGCCGGCGGTCGATCCGGCGATGGGTCAGCGCATGGCTGCCGCCCTCGGAGACCAGCTCCAGCGCCGCGGCGCCGATCGCTTCCCGTCTGCCCATGCCCCCCACTCCTCGCCGTCGGCCGAGATCACGACGACCGTAGTCCACGGGGTCTGGGGAGCACGGATCGGGCGAGGAAGGCATCGACGCCGTCGATCACGGCGGCAGTGCGCCAGGAGAGCAGCGCATCGAAGCCGTGCTGCGCACCGGGAGGCTCGACGTACCACGTGGGTCGAGGGGAGCCTGCCTCGAGGTGCCGCCGCAGGGCTCGCGCATCCTCCACGGGGGCGTAGGAGTCGTGGTCACCGTGCGCGATGAAGAACGCCGGCGCGTCACCTGGGTCCAAGGCCAACGGCGTCGAGACGGGCGACTCGTCCACACCGCGGCCGTAGTACCTGCCGTAGTAGCCGTAGAGGCAGACGGCTGCGTCGACGGGAGGGCGATGGGGGTCGTCCCGATCCTGGGTGAGCGCGCACAGCGAGGCCAGGTGCGCCCCCGCGGAGCTGCCCGCCATCACCAGCGTGCTCGGGTCGCCGCCGTACTCGGCGGCGTGGTCGTGTGCCCAGCGCAGGGCGGCGCGGGCGTCGTCGAGATGGTCGGTGAAGTCGGCCGACGGGCGGAGCCGGTAGGTCGCGCTGAGGCAGACCCAGCCTCGCGCCGTGAGGTGGTGCAGCAGGCCCTTCCCCTCGCGTCGGTTGCTCCCGGAGAAGTAGCCGCCGCCGTGGAGGTAGACGAGCACCGGCCCGGCCTCCCCCACGTCCTTGCGCCGGTACACGTCGAGGCGCTGACGCCGGTGGTCGCCGTAGCGGATCGGCCCGACCCGCGTCACCGACCGGGGACGCCACGGGAACGGGAAGAGCCATGGGCGCAGCCTGCGCCGGGCCCGAGGTTCGGCGCCGTGCGCGCGGACGACGGCGGCCACCGCCCGCTCGGCGAGCAGTCCGCGCCGGGCGAGTTCGCCCAGCGCGACGAGCAGCGCCGCCGCGCAGCCGAGCAGGATCACACCGGGCACGCCGTCGAGGTCGCCCTCGCTCCAGGCGAGCGCGGTGGCCAGTAGCAGACCGAGCGCCGCCCAGTGCGGGAGCTCGTTGATCGCGACCGCGAGCGCATATCGCTTGCGGCTCATCCGCCGTGGGCGGGTCAGGGCCGCCAGTGCGCAGACGCCGAGCAGGGACAAGGTGATGAGGTAGCCGACGGGCACGTCGTCTCCAATGATCGGAATCACTACGTACGTTGTGACCATACCACTGCGATCGTAGTAGCCCGAGCCCATCGTCGAATGAAGCCCGGCACGCGAGCGCGACCGGACCGGGGCAGCGGATCCCCGGGCGGCTCAGGCCTCGGCGGTCAACCGCGCCCGGAGCTCGCCGAGGAACGGCTCGATGTCCAGGCCGAGGGACGACACCCACTCCGGGCAGTAGTAGGTGTCGGCGTAGCGCTCGCCCCGGTCGCACAGCAGGGTGACGATGCTGCCGCGCTCCCCGGACGCCGCCATCTGCTCGGCCAGCTCGAGCGCAACGACGAGGTTGGTGCCGGTCGAGGGTCCGGGGGCGACGCCGAGACGTTCGTGCACCACGTGCATGGCGGCGATGGAGGCGGCGTCCGGGACGGTGCGGACCAGGTCGACGACCTGCGGCAGGAACGACGGCTCCACCCGCGGGCGGCCGATCCCCTCGATCCGCGATCCGCAGGCGGTGAGGTCGCGGCGTCCGGTGCGCCAGGCCTGCTCGTTCACCGAGCCCTCGGGGTCGGCGACAGCGATCCGGGTGTGCGCGCCGTGGTAGCGCGCATAGCGGGCGATCGTGGCGCAGGTGCCCCCGGTGCCGGAGCCGACGACGACCCACGACGGCTCGGGATGCGGCTCCGCGGCGAGCTGCTCGAAGATCGAGCAGGCGATGTTGTTGTTGCCGCGCCAGTCGGTGGCGACCGAAGCATTGCCGAACTGGTCGAGGTAGTAGCCGTGGGTCTCGGCCGCGATCCGCTCCGCCTCGGCATACATCTCGCCGGCCGAGGCGACCGTGGCGCAGCGGGCGCCGTACTCCTCGATCAGCTCGATCTTGCGGTGGCTGGTCGACTCCGGCACCACCGCGATGAACGGCAGCCCGAGCAGGCGGGCGAAGTAGGCCTCGGAGATCGCGGTGGAGCCGCTCGAGGCCTCGGTGAGCGTGGTCTCCGGACCGATCCGGCCGCCCACCAGGCCGTAGAGGAACAGCGAGCGCGCGAGCCGGTGCTTGAGTGAGCCGGTGGGATGCGACGACTCGTCCTTGACGTACAAGTCGACGCCCCACGACGACGGCAGCGGGAACTGCAACAGGTGCGTGTCAGCGCTGCGGGTCGCGTCGGCGTGCAGCTTGCGGATGGCCTGGTTCACCCAGGCGCGGGTCGACGTCACGGGTCCTCTCCTGATGCCGGATGAGAGGACACTAGTTCACCCCGCCAGCTGGGCGGACAGCTCGGCGAGCGCCCCGGCGTAGATGCCCGCAATCACTTCCCGCAGCCCCGTCTCCTCCTCGTCTTCGTGCTGGACGATGCGCTCTCGTGGGCCACTCCCCGCCGCCGGCGACTCCGCGGTGCGCGTGTCGTCGGCCAGGCTGCTGGACTCGATGGCCGGATCCACGAGGCGATCCCGTCAGCGCCGAGAACCTTCCGGGAGTGGGGCGCGTCCGGCCCGGGATGGTGCCGGCGCCTGATCTGGTGGCCAAGACTGACGGCCGATGTACGGTTCGCCTGACGTCGATCGCAGAGACGGCGATACTGCCGAGAACCCGATCGACTCCGAAAGCGAACCACCGATGCTGCACCTACTTCGTTCCATGCGTCTGCTGCGCGCGCTCCAAGCCTCCGTTGCCCTGTCGGCCGGGCTTCTTCTTGCGGGATGTGGCACCGGCGGGGGCACAGCTGAGGCTCCAGCCGAGACGGTGACGGTGACGGTCACCGCTGGAACCGAGGACCCAGATTCCCCCGACGAGGCCGACAGCACGGACGAGACCGGCGAGGACTCCCAGGTTCCGGAGGACGCCAGCGGTTCGACCTTCCAGGACGGAGTCCTCTCGACCTCGGAGCTGCGGATCAAGATCACCCGTCACGAGGTCATCGACGTCGGCGCCCCGGGCAACGAATACGGCGACAAGCCGGTGATCGCGTTCTGGTATGAGACGACCAATCTGTCGGACGACGAGGTCGATCCCTCGGCCTTCATCTTCCATTTCAACGCGCTGCAGGACAACAATCCCGACGCGATCAACGAACTCGAGGTCGGCATGCTCCCAGACGACAGGTTCCTCGAGACTCAATCGGAGAAGATCAAGCAGGGCGGCACCGTCGAGTGCGCCATCGCGTACGAGTTGGACGACACCGTCACCCCTGTGGAACTGGTGGCGTACGAGGGATTCGACGAAGTCCTCGGGTCCGCCGTGTACGAGCTCAAGTAGCCGGGCTGCGCGAAGGGCTCACGACACAGCCGACCACCACCGCGTCTCGTCCGCCCCCACCCGGTCTCCGGCGACGAGCCCGTGGCAGCCTCGACCCATCACGACCGGTCCGTCGTCGAGCTGTACCAGGATCAGGACGGACGTCGTGTGATCCGATCCGGTGACCGCGGTACGCGCCAGACAGACACCCACACTCGGAACCAGGTGCTCGATCGGGTCACGGCCGCCACATTCCACGCAGAACGCCCGGGTGACGACCTCGACGGCGCCGCAGTGGTCGCAGCGGAAGACGCGGGTGGACGCGGGCCAGGTCATGTCGCCGCCCTCAGCACGAGAGCGACATGGGCGGAGAGCACGCCGCCTTCGGCGTGCACGTAGGCGTAGCGGGGACGCACGACCTGGTGGCCGGGGCGGTCGTGGCGTAGTTGGAGCACGGCCTCGACCAGATGGGCGAGGCCGCCGGCAACACCGCAGTGGCCGTAGGACATCAGGCCGCCGTGGGTGTTGAGGGGAAGATCGCCGTCGAGGCCGAACCGACCTCCCCGCGCGGACGCCCCGCTCATCCCCGGTGCCACGAAGCCGGTCTCCTCCAGGATCATCGCGAGGGTCACGGTGAAGCTGTCGTAGACGGCGAGGACGTCGATCTCCTCCCGCGAGATACCGGCCTCGCCCAGCGCCATCGCGGCGGCGTCGCCGGCGCCGGTGCGGGACGGGTCGAGCGTGCTGAGGTGCTGGTGTCGGTTGGCGCTGCCCAGTCCGACGATCGCCGGCGCGCGCGCGTCCGCGGCGGCCGAGACGAGGATCGCCGCGCCGCCATCGGAGACCGGGCAACACTGGAGCAGGGTGAGCGGGTTGGCGATCATTCGCGCCTCGAGGACGTCGGCCTCGGAGACGAGGTCGGTGAACTGGGCGCCGGGAGTGCGGGAGGCGTGCACGCGCTGCGGCACCGCGAGCGCCGCGAGGTCGCGAGGCCCGAGTCCGCGATCGGCGAGGTAGCGGGAGGCGAGGAGTCCGTAGTAGGCCGGCACCGTCGCGCCGAGTGGCACCTCGAGGTCGGGATGCCCGACGTCGGCGAGGGTGGCGGTGGTCGCGGCACGCGATCGCCCGCTGGCACGGTCCTCCCCCGCCACGACCAGGACCCGGCGCGCGCGACCCGCCTGCACCAGTGCGGACGCCGTCGCCACCATCGCCAGCCCGGTGGCTCCGCCGACGCTGGCACCCAGCGCGATGGCCGGCCGGATGCCGAGCCGCTCGGCGAAGGCGTTCGCGGGCATCAGATGCGGCGTCGTCGTCGAGTAGCCGACCAACAGACCGTCGACCGCCCCCGGCTCGAGATCGGCATCGTCCAGCGCGGCTCGAGCCGCGCGCACCTGCCAGCCGAGGGTGTCGGTGCCGGGTTGCACGCCGTACGGCGTTCGCGCGACACCTCGGATCCAGACGTCCGAGCCGCCGGTCATCGCGGCAGAAGGTCGCGCAGCCGGGCCTTCTGGATCTTCCCGCTCCCGGTCTTCGGCAGCTCGGCGCTGATCACGACCTCGCGCGGCACCTTGAACCCGGCCAGCCGCGACGCCGCGAACTCCGAGAGCTCGTCGGCGCCGATGCCCGCGCCGTCCTGGAGCACGACGAATGCCGCGGGCACCTCTCCCATCCGCGCGTGCGGGCGGCCGATCACCGCTACCTCCCGGACGTCGGGGTGCTCGAGCAGCGCTGCCTCGATCTCTGCCGGCGCGACGTTCTCGCCGCCGACGCGCAGCATGTCCTTGGCTCGGCCGTCGTAGCTCAGGTTGCCGTCGGAGTCGATGACGCCGAGGTCGCCGGTGTGTAGCCAGCCGTCCGCGGTGAACGCCGCGCGGGTGGCCGCCTCGTCGCGGTAGTAGCCGCGGGTCACGCACGGCCCGCGCACCTCGATGATGCCGGTCGTCCCGGCCCCCACCGGCGCGAGGGAGTCGGGGTCGACCACGCGCACCTCCATGCCCGAGTGCGTGGTGCCGCAGGTCATCCGTTGCTCCACGGGCCAGTCCGCGTCCGCTACGCACACGTTCGGCGAGGCCTCGGAGAGCCCATAGACATTGACGATTCCGGCGAGACCCATCCGCTCGTGCACCGTGCCGACCAGGTCTGCAGGAGCCGCAATCCATCCCGTGCGGACACCCGAGACGCGCGACGGCGAGAACGACGGGTGCGTCATCAGCTCCAGGAAGAACGCCTCGACGCCGCTGTAGACGGTGACTGCATGACGCTCGAGATGATCGAGCACCTCGCCCGGGTCGAAGCGCCCGAAGGAGTGCACCTCGGCACCGGAGACCAGGCCGACGCCCAGAGTCAGCGTGCTCCCCGCACAGTGGAAGAACGGCGAGGGCGAGCACACGATGTCGGTGTCGCGCACGTGCAGACGGCCGGCCACGCCGCGGGCATTGAGCAGGATCTGGCGGTGCGAGAGCATCACCCCCTTGGGGAAGGCGGTGGTGCCCGAGGTGAACTGCATGAGCAGGTCGTCGTCGGGCTCCGGGCCTTCCCACGTACTCGGGTCGATGCCGGACAGCGGCAGCAGGTCTCCGACGTCGGGCGCCCACGGCTCGCCGGCGCCGCCGCCGTCGGTCACCACCTGGCGCAACGACGGAAGGTCAGCCCGCACCGTGGTGCCGTCGGCCACGACGTCGCGGGCGGCGTCGATGGTCGCTTCGCTGAGCGCCAGCATCGTCGCGTCGGAGAAGTTGATCTGATAGGCCAGCTCGGCACCCCGTAGCCGGGTGTTGAGCGGCACCACGACCGCACCGTGGCTGGCGATCGCCAGGAGCCACACCGCCGCGGCCACCGAGTTCGGCATCAGGACGGCGACCTTGGAGCCGCGCCGCACGCCGCGCTCCTGGAGCAGCGCGCGTACCGCGTCGACGCGGTCGGCCAGCTCGGAGTAGGTCACCGACTCCCCGTCGATCTGCAGTGCCGCCGCGTCGGGGGCGTCGGCTCGCAGTTCGGCGAGGACGGCCGGGATCGTCAGACCGGTGGGTACGTCGGGGCGCCGGATCATCGACTCGCCGACAGCCCGACGGCGTCGGCCACCGTCTCCAGAGTGCGGATCCGTCGGGACGGACTGCCACCGAAGGTGAGCACGATGTGGTCCAGCCCGGCCTCCTCGTAGGCACCCAGGGTGTCGGCGAGAAAGGCCGGCGGCCCCTCGACCCGGCCGAGCTCGCACGGCGAGCCGCCCACCCGCTCGGTCAGCACCAGCGGGCAGTGCAGCGCGACTCCGATCTCGACGTCGCCGCGCCCCGCCGCAGCAGCCAACTCGCCCATCTCCTCGCGGCTGGCGTGCACGAGAGCAGGGGACGTGGTCCGCACGTGCGGATGCCACACGTCGCCGAGCCGGGCGGTGCGACGGCGGGCGGTGAGACCGTTCCCGCCCACCCAGACCGGCGGCGTCGAACCGCGCGCTCGAGACGGATTGATGTGCATGCCGTCGACCCGGGAGAACTCGCCGTCGAAGCTGACCGGCCCGTCCTGCGCCCACGTCGTACGCAGGAAGCGCAACGTCTCGTCGACCTGGCGGCCCCGAGTCGAGAACTCCGCGCCGAGCACGTCGAACTCCTCCTTGAGCCAGCCGACGCCGGCCCCCATCACGATTCGACCCTCGGCCAGCACATCGAGGGTGCCGATGGTCTTGGCCCAGACCGCCGGCGGCCGGTAGGGCAGGATCGCGACGCTGACGCCGAGGGTGATCTGCTCGGTCACCGCACTGAGGTAGGCGAGCGACGTGGTCGCTTCCAGGAACGGTCGGTCCGACGGAACCTCATAGCTGTCGTCGACGTCCTCGCCGCCGTACGGGTACGACGACTCCTGGACCGCCGGCAGAACGATGTGGTCTCCCACCCACATCGAGTCGTAGCCGAGGTCCTCGGCTGCGCGGCCGACCTCGCGCAGGGCGCTCGGCCCTGCGGCATTACCCGTGTGGGGCGCCAACACCCCGATCTTCAGGCGGCTCATGCTGATCTCACTTCTTCTTGAACTCGGCGATGCGGTCGCGGAAGGCGTCATAGGACGTCGTCATCCCGAACAGGGCGGCCTCGCCGGCAAGACCGGACGCCAGGCCTCCCTCGGACGCCACCCGCACGGCGTCGAGGATGAGCGCGGTCGTACGTGGATCGTTCTCGCAAAGCCGTCGGGCCAGAGCCGTCACGTCGTCGAGGAGCCGTTCGGCGGGGACGACGTCGTCGACGATCCCCAGCCGCAGGGCATCCTCGGCGGCTATCAGGTCGCCGAGGAGCAGCATCCGGAGCGCAACGCCCGGCGGCGCGAACCGCAGGATCCGCTGGGTTCCTCCCGCCCCGGCGAGGGTGGCCATGCGGACCTCGGGGAGTCCCACCTTCGCCCGATCCGAGGCCACCCGGAAGGTGCAGCACAGCGCGAGCTCCAGTCCGCCGGCCAGTGCGAGACCGTTGAGCATCGCGATGGTGGGCTTGCGCAGCTGCGCGAACTGGTTGCCGACGCTCTGGAGCCGGATCGCGTTCTCGTAGGCGGCGTACGCATCTCGCTCGGCCAGCTCGCCGAGGTCGGCGCCCGAACAGAAGGCCCGCTCGCCGGCGCCGCGGAGCACCACGACCTGTGCTCGCTCGTCGGCGCCGGCTGCGGTGGCCGCACGGGACAGATCGGTCCAGTCGTCGTAGGACAGGGCGTTGTGCTTGTCGGGTCGGTCGAGGGTGATCCAGGCGACGTCGTCGTCGATCTCCAGCCGTACGTGCTCAGACATGCTCTCCTCCTAGGTAGATGCCGGCCACCCGGTGGTCGGCGGCGAGCTCCACGGCTGGACCCTCGAGCGCGACCCGCCCCCGCTCGAGCACGTAGCCGTAGTCGGCGACGGCGAAGGAATGGGTGACGTTCTGTTCGACGATGAGCAGCGCGAGTCCCTGCGTGGTGAGAGCCACCAGGCGCTCGTAGATCTCCTCCACGACCTTGGGAGCCAGGCCGAGCGACGGCTCGTCGACCATCAACACCCGCGGCTCGCCCATGAGCGCCCGGCCGATCGCGACCATCTGCTGCTCTCCCCCAGACAGGCTGCCCGCGGGGACGTTCCAGCGGCGGGCCAATCCCGGGAACACCTCGCGCACCCAGGCCAGGTTGTCTGAGCGCTTGGCTCGCACCCGCTTGAAGGCGGAGGCCACCTTGAGGTTCTGCTCGACGGTGAGGTCCGGGAACAGGTGGCGTCCCTCAGGCACGTGGAGCAGTCCGCGGCGGGTGCGCTCGTGAGCGGCGAGCTTCGAGATGTCGTCGCCGTCGAATCGGATGGCACCGGAGGTCTGGTCGGCCACGCCCGACAGCGTCTTGAGCAGCGTGCTCTTACCGGCGCCGTTGGGCCCGACGACAGCAACCACGTGCCCGGCGGCGACCGACAGCTCGAGACCGTCGAGCACCTGGAACTGCCCGTACCCGGAGGCGAGGGCCTCCACCGAGAGAATCGTGCTCATGAGGACTCTCCCGTCTCGGGAAGGGCTGGATCCGTACCGACGCTCGACCCGAGATAGGCGGACCGTACGCCCTCGTCGCGCGCGATCTCGGCGGGCGAGCCGGATGCGATCACCGAGCCCTGGTCGAGGACGACAACGCGGGTGCACAGGTCGGCGATCATCGGCATGTCGTGCTCCACCAGGACGACGCTCGTCCCGTCCTCGTGCAGAGCCCGGACGGTCTCGGCGACCCGCCGACGTTCGGACATCGTCAGCCCGCTCATCGGCTCGTCGAGGAGCATCACCCGGGGCTCGAGTGCGAGGACTCGCGCGAACTCGAGCAGGCGTTGCCGGGCCAAGGACAGGGACTCGACGCGATCGTCGGCCATCGGCTCGAGTCCAACGAACTCCAGGCAACGCCGGGCGGCGTCCGCGGCCCTGCTCGGCCTGCGATGTCGCACGTGGCTGGTGACCATCACCGACTCCAGGCAGGTCATGCCGATGATCGGCTCGACGATCTGGAAGGTGCGGCCCAGGCCGCGCCGCACTCTCGCGGCCGCCGAACGGGTCGTGACGTCCTCGCCGAGCAGGTGCACGGTGCCGGCACTCGGCGGCACGAAGCCGGAGAGCAGGTGCAGCAGGGTGCTCTTGCCGGCGCCGTTGGGACCGACGAGGCCGAGACACTCGCCGTCGTCGAGCTCCATCGAGACCGTGTCGAGTGCGGTGACCCCTCGGTAGTGCTTGCTCACCTCATGCGCGGTCAGCAGCATGGGCGTCCACCTCCTCCGGCGACGAGTGCTCGGTCTTGCCACGAAGCCGTGCCCGCACCCGATCGACGACATCGAGCACGCCGCCGGGCATGAAGATCACCACCGCGATCAGCAGGAAGCCGCGCAGCAGGCCGGCGTACCCGGGATCGGCGTTCTGCCGGATGAGCTCCTCGAGCGGGATCAGCAGGAGCGCGCCGACCAGCGGCCCCTCCGCCCGCGACCTGCCGCCGACGATCACCGGGAGCAGGATCGCCAACGACACCGACCAGTGCAGCAGGCTGGCCGGGTCGACGAAGAGATTCTGCTGGGCGTAGAACGTGCCGCCCAGAGCGGTGAGCCCGCCGCCGATCGCCATGCCGACCGACGACACCAGGGTCGGGCTCAGGCCGCTGGCCTCCGCGGCGCGATCGTTGGCGCCGACCGCCGCGATCCACTTTCCCCATCGACGTCCGCGAAGCCACCAGGTGAAGATCAGGACGCCCATCGTCATCACCGCGATGATCCGCAGCAGCGCGGCCGGATCAGCGAACTGGTAGTCGGCGGCGCCGTCCGGACTCAGGGGCACCAGCAGACCCTGGGCACCGCCGAGGGTGCCGATGTTGGAGACCAGTTGGGCAGCCAACAGGGTGAGCGCGAGGGTCACCATGGCGAAGAAGATGCCCTCGAGCCGGTAGCGCGAGGCCAGCCAACCGACCAATGCCCCGCACGCCGCCCCGACCACCACGCCCAGGAACATCCCGATCCACGGCGAGATCCCCTGGTTGATGAAGAGCAGGGTCGAGGTGTAGGCGCCGGCGCCGAGGAAGATGGCATGGCCCAGGGAGAGCCGTCCGCCGTAGGAGCCGGTGACGTTCCAGCAGGTCCCGAGGTAGGCGTAGAACAGCGCACTGGTGGCGATCACCTGGATATTGATCGTGGCGAACAGCGGGAGCCCGAATCCGAGGAGAGCCACGACCGCCAGGGCGATGAGCTGGGTCCGACGACTGCTGTTCATACCCGATTCCCCATCAGTCCCTGCGGTCGGAAGAGAAGCACCAGCACGAAGAGGATCCACACCGCGCTCAGCCCGAGCGTTCCGGGCAGGTAGGCCGCCCCGAGCGTCTCGGTCAGCCCGACGATCACCGCCGCGATCGCGGCTCCGCGGATGCTGCCCGCGCCGCCCAGGATCACCACGACGAACGCGAGCAGCACGAACCGGTCGCCCAAGGTGGGCGAGACGCTCGTGGTCGTCACCAGGAACGGCGCGATCAGGCCGAGGACGCCGATGCCCATCGCCATCGCGACGGCGAGCACCTTCTGCACCGAGATGCCGGACAACTGCGCGGCCATGGTGTCCTGAGAGGCCGCGCGGATCTGCTGGCCCAGCTCAGAGCGGGTGATGAACAGGTACAGCGCGATCGTGATCGCCACTCCGATCGCCGCGAGCGCCACCCGGTTCCAGGGCAGCGCCGCACCGAGGATGCGCAGCGAGCCGTCGATCCCGGCGTCGGGACGGCTGCGGGGCTGGGCGCCGAAGTAGAGCAGCGCGGCGTTCTCCAGCACCACCGCCAGGCCCAGCGTGATCAGCAGCTGGAAGGTGTGGTCGAGGTGATAGGCAGGCCGGATCAGGGCGAGGTAGACGACGCCGCCGGCGATCGCCATAATCGCGAACAGGAGCAGCATCGTGATCCAGATCGAGCCGAGATCGCCCACCTCGATCGCGACGTACATCGCGACCATCAACAGTGCCCCGTGGGCGAAGTTGACGACCCCCATCACGCCGAACACCAGAGCGAGACCGACCGAGACCGCCATCAGCAGGCCCGCCTCGAGCAGACCGCTGAAGAGCGCCTGGACGAAGACATCCATGAGCTCGGGTCAGCCGCCGCTCGGCACATAGTCGGAAGAGGCGAACTCCTCGGGGAAGACCGAGTTCCACACGCCATCCTCGGCCTGGGCCATCAGGATCGCCGGGTGGGCCTGGCCCTTCTCGTCGAACTTGAGCGTGCCGCCGGTCGGGATGATGTTGGCTCCCTCGGAGGTGAACTCGGCGGTACGCAGCGTCTCCGCGATCGCCTCCGCATCCGCGTCCTCGCCGGCCTTCTCGATGGCTTCCTTGATCAGATAGGCGGCGGCGTAGGCGTAGGCGGCGTCATCGGTGGGCTCGGCGTCGTACTTGGCCTTGTATGCCTCGGCGAACTTCTTGCTCGCCTCGTTGTCGATCGTCGAGGCCCATGACGTCGTGCTCGTGACCCCGTTGGCGAGCTCGCCGAGATCGAAGAACGCCGGTGCGACGATGCCCGAGCCGACCGTCATGTACGGCACGTCCCAGTCGAGCGAGTCCAGGGTCCGGATCGCGCCCATGCTCGACTCGAGGTAGGTCGAGGCGAGAATCGCCTGGGCCCCGCTATTGCGCAGCTGGGTCATCTGCGCCGACAGGTTCGTGTCTCCCTGGGTCAGGGTCCGCTTGTCGACGACGGTCAGCCCGGCGGCCTGCGCTGCCTCCTCGTAGGCCGCCGCCGCGGTGTCGCCGTACTCGGTGCCGTCGACCAGCAGTCCGACCTTCTCGACCGGCTGACCACCGTTGTCGGCCTGCCAGGTGAGGAAGTCGGTCATCGTCTTGGCCCATTCGGGCAGCGGGGGGCGGGTACGGAAGGTGTAGGTGAAGCCCGACTCGGTGATCGAGGTCGCCGAGGAGTACGGGACGATGTACGGCGCCTTGAGCTGCTCGGCGGTCTGGGCGACCACGAGCGTCACGCCCGACTCGTAGGAGCCGGTCAGAGCGACCACCTTGTCCTGCTGGACCAGGGTGCGCGCCTCGCGGGCACCGGTCGCCGGGTCGCCGGCGTGGTCGCCGAACTTGAACTCGAGATCGCGCCCGTCGATCCCGCCGTCGGCGTTGATCTCCTCCTGCGCCAGCTCGTAGCCACGCTGGATGTACTCGCCCACTCCGGCAGTGGGGCCCGAGAGCGGGATGACGACGCCGACCTCGATCGCGTCCTCACTGCCGCCTGAGTCGCCATTGCATGCCGCCAGGACCAGCGAGGCGCTCAGCAGAGCCGCCACCTTCCAGGCCCCGCGCGTTCGACGCATTCCGCTCATGTTGCTCCTCCAGGATCCGTGCCGAGAGTCACTTGCTGACTAGCAAGCAAACACACTGGACGATGCTTACGTCAATAGTTCAGCCCATGAAATTCGCTCACTTGCGCAAGAGCAAGGAAATGCGATTCCCTGGAGGGGTGTCCCAACCACCAGCGTCTCCGCCGACCGCGGGCGTCGGCGACCAGATCACCTACCCGGTGTTCCACGTGACGTGCACCGACATCGCCCGATTCGCGCACAGCATCGGCAGCCGGGCCCCGGAGTACTTCGATGCCGGGGCGGCCAGATCGCGCGGGCATCGCGACGTCGTCGCCCCCTTGGGCTACTACGTCGCGATCCGCCACCAGACCGCGAGTCTGGTGGCGCTCGAGGAGCTCAGCGTCGACGGCATGCCTCCCGATCTGACCCCGGCCACCACCTACCTGAGGCGGGCTGCGGGCGAGTCCCGCGCCCGGTTCCACGACAGGTTCGTCGCGGGTGATCGGGTAGTCGTCACCAAGACCCTGGTCGACATCGCAGACAAGCAGGGCCGTAGCGGGGCGTTCACCGCGGTCACCCACGAGCTCCATTACGACACCGACCGGGGGACCGCGGTCGTCGAGCACTTCGTGAGGATCCTGCGATGACGCCACCATCGCCGCTCGCCGGCTTCGAGGTGTGCCCGGGCCCGCTCCAACTGTTCGCCTTCTCCGCAGCCACAGGGAACCCGCACCGGATCCACTACGACCGCGACTACGCCACGGCGGTGGAAGGACTGCCCGGCCTGCTGGTGCAAGGACCGCTGCTGGGGACCTGGATGCTCGAGCTGCTCGACCGGTGGGCCCAGCCGTCCGGGTCGGTCGAGTCCTTCACCTACCGATCGATCCGCCCGGTCACCGAGGGCGCGGTCCTGCACGTGGGGGGCGGGGTCGAGCCGTCCGCGTCGGAGCCCGGCATCGCAGTGCTCGAGACGTGGGTGCGCACCTCCGACGGCGAGACCGTCGCGACCGGTCGGGGCCGGGTTGCTACTAGAACCGAGTCGGCATGATTCGATCCATCCCAGGTGGATCACGTTGAGAAGGGGGAGCACGACGTGCCCAGACAGGCAGTGACGCGCCGCGAGGTGCTCAACCAGTCGGCGAGACTCTTCGCGACGCACGGCTACAAGGCGACCAGCCTCGCACTGGTCTCCGAACGGCTCGGCGTCACCCGGCAGGCGCTCTATTACCACTTCAAGAGCAAGGGCGCGATCCTCGCGGCACTCTTCGACGAGTTGATGACCAAGCTCGAGGCCGCCGTCGGCGAGGTCGAGATCACCGCTGCCGGTGAACGGTTCGAGGCTCTGCTCCGTGCGCACCTCACCGTGTGCGCCAACAACATCGACCTGCTGGCGCTACTCATGCACGAGCGGCCCGAGATCGCGAAGATCGAAGGCCTGCGGGCCAACAAGCGGCGTCGCGAGTACTCCGAGGGTCTGACGGCCGCCTACGACGAGGGCGTGTCGGCGGGAGTTCTCAGCGACGTCGACAGCTGGGTCGCGGTCAACGCGGCACTCTCGGCCGCCAACGGGATCAGCCTCTGGTTCCACGGCGCTCGCGCACAGCGGATGTCGACGGCGACGCTGGTCGACCTCCTCGTGGGCATGCTGGCGTCGGGCTACGCGACCTCCGGGCGCCCGTTCGTCGCGGGTGCCGAGTAGCCCATGCGTCAGCAGGGCTGAACCGCTAGACCCTCGACCACCAGCGTGCCGTCGCTCATGTCGACGACCTCGACATGCGCCTGCCCGCCGTCGGGCTCCCCCACCATCACCCGGTAGCGCCCACCGGGCCGCACCGGAGCTCGAAACCGGAGGTCGCGGAGCACGCCGCCGCGCAGCCACCGCTCGCCCCAGGACTCGAGAAGCAGGTCCTCGATGACCGCGAGCGTGTAGTGACCGTGGGCGATGGTGCCCCCGAAGCGGGTGCCTTCCGCATAGCCGATGTCGACGTGGAGCGGGTTGTGATCTCCCGACAGGTCGGCCCACGCGTCGATGACGCGTTGACTCATCTCATACTCACGGGCGAACTTCATGAGGGCCATCCCGCCTTGATCCGCACGGTTGCGACGTGGGTGTCGTCTTGGCGGGCTGTGGTCACGAACACGATCTGACGGCGACCGCGATCGTCCTCGACCGCGCTCTCGACGACCGACTTGATCCGCAGTGGTCTGGACGCCGACGCGGGCGCCAGCCAGGTGATCTCCTGGCCGAGTAGGACTCCCCCGCCGGGCATCGCGTGCTTGCGCAGGTAGCCCAACCGGCCGAAGATCGCCGCGATCCCGGGCGGCAGCACCTCGGTCGGCGTCGACCCGACGATGCGGTGGTAGTCGGCGAGCTCGTCCTCGTCGAAGTGGAGGTCGAACTCGGGGAACTCCCCCAGGTCGCGGGCGAGCTCGAAGGTGAGGGTCGGCAACTCGTCGTCGGCGTCGAGACCGGTCATGAGGCCGCTCCTTCCCAGTCGAACAGGCGGTGCCTCGGCGAGCGACTGGCGAGCGGGACGTCGAGAGCAGCGGCGAACCAGTTGCCCGCGCCGGCGATCGCCTCACGGTCGACACCGGTGGCGATGCCCATGCCCTCGAGCACCCAGACGACGTCCTCGAGAGAGACGTTTCCGGCCGCGCCCGGCGCGAACGGACAGCCACCGAGACCGGCGAGCGAGGCATCGACCAGCCGCGCCCCCGCCTCGACCGAGGCGACCACGTTGGCCACCGCGGCGCCGCGTGAGTCATGGAAGTGGACGCCGATCTCGACCTCGGGCAGATCGCGGCGGAGCCGGCCGACCAGGTCACGGGCCTGCGTCGGATTGGCGACGCCGATCGTGTCGCCGAGCAGGATCCGCTCGTAGCCCGCCTCCGCGAGACGGCTTGCGAGATCGACGACCCGGTCGGGCGCGACCTCGCCGGCGAACGGACAGCCGAAGGCCACCGCCACGGTCGCGCTCATCGCGACGTCGCCGGCCGCCGCCTTCATGGCGCGCGCCTCCTCGATCATCTGGGGGACGTCGCGCCGGAAGTTGGCCTGCGACATCTCGTCGGTCGCCGGAACCGCCATCGAGATCTCGTCGGGCTCCGCCTCCAGCGCGCAGTCGATCCACGAGGCCGTGCCGACGAAGACCGAGAGCCTCGCCGGCGGACGGTCGGCGACGAACCGGCGGGTCAGGTCGGCGGCGTCGGCCAGTTGCGGCACGACCTTGGGGGAGACGAACGAGGTGACCTCGACCTCTCGCACACCGGCGTCGACGACGCGGCGGACCAGCTCCTCCTTCAGCTCGGTGGGGACCTGGTGTGGGTGGTCCTGGAGACCATCTCTCGGGCTCACGTCGCGGAGCACGACATCGGGTGGTTGAGAAGTCACGAAGCCTCTTCCTCTCGGGCCGGTCGGACGGGGTCGGCGGCCGGCGGTGCGATGCTCAGCAACGCCTCGGCCCGCTCGGCGAGCGGGAGCGCCGCCAGGCTGACCGCGCCGTGCTCGGTGACCACCCATTCGACCGAGTGCCGAGGTATCGACACCTGCGCTCCCGCGCCGAGCTCGGGGACGATCTTGCTCACACCGCGACGCACATCGCTCGCGGGCAGGGCGATCACCCGGACACCGCCCTCGGAGTGCATCGCGGACTCGAAGAAGTCGACGCTTCCACCTACGCCGCTGACCTGCTTGCCGCCGAGCGCCTCGGCCGACACCTGTCCGGTGAGGTCGACGGCGAGGGCGGAGTTGATCGAGACGAAGCGGTCCATGCCCCACAGCGTGGACGCGGTGATCCCGCGCTCGGTGCTGTAGGTGCCCAGCGCAGGGTTGTCGTCGGCGAAGTCCATCAGGGTCCGGGTGCCCATCAGCTCGGCCGACATCACCGGCGGGTACTCGCCGCGGCCGCGGTCGATGAGCCCGGCGGCGAAGAGGTCGGCGATCCCGTCGGTGGCCATCCCGGCGAACCGGAGGCCGGCGACACCTTCGGCGAGCAGCAGGTCGACGAACGCCTCGGGGATCGCGCCGATCCCGATCTGGATCGTCGGGCGCTCGGGGAGCAGGGCGAGCAGATGCCGGGCGATCTGCTCGCTCACCTCGCTGCTCGGTGCTCGCCGGTACTCCGGAAGCGGCCGTGCGGAGCGGATCGCCAGGTCGATCTGGTCGACGTGGATCTCGCTCTCCCCACGTGTGCGCGGCACGGCTTCGTCGATCTCGGCGATCACCGTGGTGGCCAGCTCGACGGCGGTGCGCGGATAGCTCACCGATGCCCCGAGGCTGCAGAACCCGTGCCGATCGGGCGGGCTGACGCGGATCAGCGCGGTGTCCATCTCCAAGGCACCGAGCAGCCAGGGCACCCGAGAGGCACGGACCGGATAGAAGGGCACGGTGCCGGCCTCGACGAGCTCTCGTACCGCGGGCATCACGTGCCACGTGCCGTAGGCGATCTGACCGGACTCGACGGCGTCGAGGAAGGGGTAGTCGCCCAGCAGCAGGCCGGAGTAGAGCCGGAGCCCGGGGAGCCGGTCGGCGTGCTCGCCGATCAGGGCGAGGAGGGTCGAGGGCTCACCGCATCCGGGCGAGGCGACCGCGGTGGCGCCCGCCAGCCGCTCGACGATCTCCGCGGGCGTGACCCACCTCATCGGGAACGCTCCTGGAACCAGGTGCGGATGTCGTCGAGGGTGCTCCCGATGCCGAAGACCGCGGCCGCGCCGGCATCGAGAAGGGGCTGGACGTCGTGGGGCGGGACCGTGCCGCCGACCACGACGTCGACGTCCTCGGCGAGGCCGCGGGTGCGCAACTCGGAGAGTACCGCCTCGGTGAGCACCTGGTGCGCGCCGGAGAGGATCGAGAGGCCGATCACGTCGGCGTCCTCCTGCTCGGCCGCCGCGACCACGAGCGCGGGCTGCTGGCGCAGTCCGGTGTAGATGACCTCGTGGCCGTCGTCGCGGAGCAGGCGGGCGACCACCTTGGCGCCGCGGTCGTGTCCGTCGAGCCCGACCTTGGCCACCACCACTCTCGTGCTCATCTCAGACTCCCGTCGGCTGCTGATAGACGCCGAGCACGTCGTCGATCACCCGCGAGATCTCGCCGATGGTCGCGTAGGCCTCGGCCGCGACGATCATCGGCTGGACGACGTTGGTGCCCTCGACCAGCGCGTGGCGTACCGACTCGAGCGCGGCGTCGACGGCGGCGGCGTCCCGCTCGCTCCGGAGCTTCGCGAGTGTGCCCTTGCGTTCCTCGAAGAGCCCGGCATCGGCCTGATGGAGCTCGAGGGAGGGGATCTCGTCGGGTACGTAGATGTTCTCGGAGACGATCAGCCGCTCACCGCGCGCCAGCTCGTTCTCCAGCTCGTAGGCCCGCTCGGCCAGCATGCCCTGCGCGCGGCCGGAGGTGATGGCCTCGACGACCCCCTCGGAGCCGCCGAGCAGTTCCATCTGCTCCACGGCCGAGGCCTCGATCGTGTCGGTGAGCGCTTCGATGAAGTAGGAGCCGCCGAGCGGATCGACCGTCGCGCACACGTCGGACTCGAGGGTGACGATCTGCTGGGTGCGCAGGGCCAGTCGCTGGGTCTCCTCGGTGGGGATGTCGTAGGCCTCGTCGATCGTGGTTCCCAGCATCGCCTGCACGCCTCCCAGCGCGCCAGCGAGGACGCCCAGGGTGCCGCGGACGAGGTTGAGCTGCGGGTCGGCGGCGGTGAAGTGGCTCCCACAGGGCGCCACGGAGGTGAGCTTGAGCCGCAGGCTCGCGGGCTTGGAGGCGCCATACCGCTCCGCGAGCAGACGGCACCACAACCGACGGGCCGCGCGGAACTTCGCGGCCTCCTCGAGGAAGTGGGTGCCGGTGCCGAAGAAGAACGACATGCGCGGCGCGAAGTCGTCGATGTCGAGGCCGCGCGCGATGAGCTCGTCGACGTAGCGACACGCGATCGCGAAGGTGAAGCCGATCTCCTGGCCGGGATGGGCGCCCGACTCGTGCAGCAGGATGCTGCGAATGTTGAAGGGGTAGAGCCTCGGCGTGTGCTCGGTGGCGTACTCGACGACGTCGGCCATCAGCCGAAGCGCACCGGTCGGCTCGTTGCGCCACATCCCGCGGGCGAGGTACTCGTGCAGGATGTCGTTGGCGATGGTGCCCGACAGCGCGGCCGGATCGACCCCCTGCTTCCGGGCGGTCGCGACAAGCATGGCCAGCACGATCGGAGCCGTGGTGTTGACGTTGAACGACAGCGGGATCCGGTCGAGCGGGACCTGGTCGAACATCACCTCGAAGTCGGCCAGCGAGTCCAGGGCGACGCCGACGCGGCCGACCTCGCCCATCGCCAGCGGGTCGTCGGAGTCCAGGCCGATCTGCGTGGGAAGGTCCGAGGCCACGTTGGCTCGCCCGTTCCCCTGGGCGAGCAGATAGCGGTACCGCTCGTTGGCCTCCTCCGGACGCCCGAAGCCCGAGTACAGGCTCGGCGCCCACGGCCGCTCGCGGTAGCCGGTCGGGTAGATGTGTCGGGTGTACGGCGGCTTGCCCGGACGTCCGATGCCGTCCAGAACGCTAGCGTCGGTCGCGCCATGAGCGCCCGGTCCGTACTCGGCCTCGATGGCCGGACCGGTCTCGCTGCGCCAGCGAACCTCCCCGTCGACATCCTCTCGCACTGCCATGTCGAGCAGTCTCATACTTGCTTTCGCGCAAGTCAAGAAGTTGGTCCGACGGGTGTCCTCGCTAGCGCCTCTCTTGCCTGGGCGCAAGCGCTAGCGACACCGGGCGATCACCGAGGTCACTCGGTGCCCAGACGGCGGTCATGCGGTCGCCTCGGCCCGGTCGGCGACCCGGTCGGCCGCACCGCGCACGATTCGCGCTGCCTCGGCGTCGGAGAGGTCGATCGACACCGTCTCGCCGTCGGTCACCTCGCCGGCGAGGTCGGCGGCGAGCACGCACGGCACGGCCGACTCGCGGCACAGGATCGCCAGATGCGACTCGTGGCTTCCGGCGCTGCACACGATCGCCCTGAGGTCGGGAAGGATCGGCGACAGGAACGTCATCCCGCCCTTGTTGACGAACGCGATGGTCTCCTCGAGGTCGTCGTCGTCGATGGCGAGCACGTCGGCGGTATCGAGGAACCAGCGCTCCGTCCAGGTCATCGTCGGGCCGGCGAACAGGTTGGTGCCGGTCCCTATGAGGTCGTCAGCTGCGGTCATCGTGGCTCCGTTTCCTGGGCGCGAGATCCGCTCCGTCTCGGAGCCGATGCCTGCACGCTAGAAACGTGTGAGGCCGGTCACGATCCATCTTGGGGACAGTCCCGGATCTGCTCGACGCGAACCCCGGCACCGCCGTCGACCTACGTCCGCATCGGGTGCGACTTGCCGGAGGCGTGGATCTGGTGGTGATGGAAGGGGCAGTGGGGTCGGGCGTCGTGGAGGTTCGCGTGGCCACCTCGGCTCCAGGGCTGGTCGTGGTGCGCGTGGCAGTACGCGGCGGGGACATCGCATCCCACGGATTGGCAGTGCTTCTGCTCGACGGTCATCGCGATGCGTTGGGCTCGGGCGTGGAAGCGGCGAGTCCGGTCGAGGTCGAGGACTTCGCTGCGGCTGCCGAGGACGGCGGGGATGATCCCGGCCTCGCACGCAAGCCGTCGGGCTTGCCCGGGTGAGACAGCCACGCCGGTGTCGAGGTGCGCGGCCTTCAGCTCTCCGAGGAGGGCGTCGAGGGTCATGGTGACGATGACGGTCGCGTTGAGCCCGTCGGTCCTCGGGAGCCGGGCGGCGGGGAACCGCTCCACGTACTCGGCGAACGCCCGTCCGAGTTTCTCGGGGGTCGGTCGCTCGTAGTCGTAGGTCCCGGCGCCGTCAGTGGCGCGGACGTGTTTGGGTGCGGCGAGGGCGGCGAGGGCTTTGCGGAGCATCGAGCCCTGGGCTGCAGGCAGGGTGAACCGGCCGTGAGTGAGTCCCTGGTCGTCGTCGTAGATCGAGAACGACGTGTGCCTGCGGGCCCGTGCTTCTTCGGCCTCCAAGAGCCGGGCTTCGTGTTCGTCGGCGCGAGCCGGATCGATGACTTCGAGGATGCGGCGGCCGAAGATCTTGAGCCCTTTCGCGTCGTGATGGGCGGCCTCACTGATGAGGTGTTTTCTCGGCCAGGTCGCGGTGGGTGGGGTCGAACTCGTCGACGGCCGCGACGATCACCTGCGCCTGGTCCGGCAGCACCCTGCCTTCGGCTGCGGCGCCCCTGGTCTGTTCGTGGCTGGCGAGCTCATGGGCGAGGCGCGCGGTGCGGTGCGCCTGGCCGGGGGTGATCGGGACCAGTCGGCGCAGCCAGGCGCCGATGCTGCCGGGCATGTCGAGTGCTTCGGCCTGGCTCACCGCTCGGGCTTTGGAGTGCCGGGGTTTCGTCGGCGCTCGCTGGCGCTCGCTTACTCAACCTCCGGCCGCAGGAGCTGCGACGAAGGAGCAGATCCGTCGCGGACGGAGGTTGAGCGAGCCCCGCGGCTGAGGAACGAAGCCGCGTCGGGCGAGACGAAACCCTCGTGACCGTCCTCGGGAACGCTGGCAAGAACGGTCGCCGGGGTTTCGTCAGCGCTCGCTGGCGCTCGCTTGCTCAACCTCCGGCGGAGGGGCGCGCTCCGGACCCCCAGGTTTCGTCGGCGCTCGCTGACTCAACCTCCGGCAGCGCCGTCGCGACCCAGCTTCAACACACAAGCCCCCGGCTCGGCGAACGGGAGGAGCTCGGAGCCCTCGGGGTCGGCGCCGTACTCGGTCAGGGCACCGCGTGCCAGGCCGAGGTGGACGCCGCAGACGGCGACCGGGTAGCGATGCGCGGCCTCGAGCAGTGGGCAGCGGGTGAGCTTCACGGTGTGGTGACCGTCTGCGGAGGTGGGCTCGAAGCCCATCTCGTCGAGCAGGTCCTGCACGCGCTCGCGCGCGACGGTCTGCTCAGTGGCAGCAGCGCCTCGAGCCTGGGCGAGATCGCGGCCCCAGTCCTCGCCCGCAGCCACCGCCGGATCCCAAGGCTCGTCGGTCGTCTTGTGGATGGCAGCGGCGAGGGCGGCGGCGAGGCCGGCGTACTCGGGCGCGGCGGCGGCGTCGGGGCCGGTCGCCTCGTAGAGCCACGCGGGGCGTCCGCGCTCCCCGGTCTCCAACGGATCGCGTTGGGCGAGCCCCATGCCGACCAGCGCGGACAGGTGCTCGCGCACCGTGTTCTCGTGCAGACCGGACAACGCGACCAGGGCCGCCAAGGTGGTGGGCTCGATCTGTGCGCGCAGCACCTCGAGGACCTTCGCGCGCGAGGGAGACAGTGGCCGGCGGGACCGTCCGAGACCCGGTCGCGGCCCCCGCCGCGTCGGATTATTTTCCACGGACCTCACTCTATTAGCGTCCCGAACGTGGCGCCGGGGCAGACCGATTCGGCCCCGACACCCGGTTGACCAACGACACTCGCGAGGTCACTCGCGTCGTGTCCCACGTGTCTGGAGGGAACGTCGGATGTCTGCTCCCGAGAGCCGAGAGGCCGGCCAGAACCCTGGCGGGTCGCCCTGGCTGATGCTCGTCCTGGCCACCATCGGCTTCGCGGTGAACTTCTGGGCATGGGCGCTGATCAGCCCGCTGGGTGCCCTCTACCTGAAGCAGGGGGCCGACAGCCCACTCGGCGAGCTCAGCCAGTCCGAGGTCGCGCTGATGGTCGCGGTTCCGGTGATCGTGGGGTCCCTCGGCCGGATCCTCGTCGGTGCGCTCACCGACCGGTTCGGTGGCCGGTTGATGTTCCCGATCGTGTCGGGCGTGACGATCATCCCGGTCCTGTTCCTGGCCTTCTTCGCCCTCGACTCCTACTCGCTGATGCTCTTCGGCGGCTTCTTCCTCGGCATCGCCGGGACAGCGTTCGCGGTGGGCGTGCCCTTCGTGAACGCCTGGTTCCCGCCGGAGCGCCGCGGCCTCGCCATCGGCGTGTTCGGCGCCGGCATGGGCGGCACGGCGATCAGTGCGCTCACCACGGTCCCGCTGTCGGAGGACTACGGGCGCACCGCTCCGTTCCTCATCACCGCGGTCGTGCTCGCGGTCTACGCCGTGGTGTCGTGGCTGGTCATGCGCGATGCGCCCGGTCGCGTCGTCCCGACCACCAGCCTGGGGTCCCGGCTGGCGGCCAACTCCAAGCTCCCGATCACCTGGCAGGCCTGCGTCCTGTACTCGGTGGCCTTCGGCGGCTACGTCGCGTTCTCGGTGTTCCTGCCGACCTACCTCAAGACAGCCCACGGCCTCGAGCCCGCCGACGCCGCCAACCGGATGGCCGGCTTCGTCGTCGTCGCGGTCATCATGCGCCCGGTCGGCGGCTGGCTCTCCGACCGGCTCGGGTCCATCCCCGTCCTGTCGGCCTCCTTCGCGGTGGTCGCCGCGTGCGCAGCCGTCTGCGCTCCGAATCCCCCGGTCACTGCCGACGACGGTGGCTACCTCACCGTCGGCACGGTGGCCTTCCTGCTGATGGCCGCCGCCCTCGGCGCGGGCTCGGGCGCCACGTTCGCGCTCATCGCCCAGGCCACCGAGCCGGCGCGGGTCGGCGGGGTGACCGGGCTGGTCGGCGCCGCCGGCGGCCTCGGCGGCTTCGTTCCCCCACTGCTGATGGGCTGGATCTACGGCGCCACCGAGTCCTACGCGATCGGCCTGTGGCTGCTGGCCGTCACCGCCGCGTTGACCCTGGTGCTGACCCTCACCGTCGTGCGCCGCACGGCGGTGACCGGGACCCCCGCGACCGTCTGACCCGATCCCCCGGATGAGAGGCACCGATGTGACCGAGCTCGAGAACCAGTTGCAGAAGGCCCTGATCGGCGGGCGCCGCTTCTTCACCAAGGCCGAGGTCAGCGACGACCTGCGCACGGTGCACAAGAAGGGCGGCCGCGAGGGCGACGTCTTCTATCGCGAGCGCTGGAGCCACGACAAGGTCGTGCGCTCCACCCACGGCGTCAACTGCACCGGATCGTGCTCCTGGAAGGTCTACGTCAAGGACGGGATCATCACCTGGGAGGCCCAGCAGACCGACTACCCCAGCGCCGGCGCCGACCGGCCGGAGTACGAGCCGCGGGGCTGTCCGCGCGGCGCCGCGTTCTCCTGGTACACCTACAGCCCGACCCGGGTCCGCTATCCGTACGTGCGGGGCGTCCTGCTGGAGATGTTCCGGGCCGCCAAGCAGCGCCACGGGGGTGACCCCGTGCTCGCGTGGGGCTCGATCGTCGAGGACGATGAGAAGGCCCGCGCCTACAAGTCGGCCCGCGGCAAGGGCGGCCTGGTGCGCGCGAGCTGGGACGAGGTCGCGGAGATCGCCGCCGCCGCGCACGTCTACACGGTCAAGCGGTGGGGCCCCGACCGGATCGCCGGCTTCAGCCCGATCCCGGCGATGTCGCCGGTCTCCTACGCCTCCGGCGCCCGGTTCCTCGAGCTCATCGGCGCTCCGATGCTGTCGTTCTACGACTGGTACGCCGACCTGCCCAACGCCTCGCCGCAGATGTTCGGCGACCAGACCGACGTCCCGGAGTCCGGCGACTGGTGGGACGCCGGCTACCTGATCATGTGGGGCTCGAACGTGCCCCTGACCCGCACGCCGGACGCGCACTGGATGACCGAGGCCCGCTACCGCGGCCAGAAGGTGCTCGCGGTGGCGCCCGACTACGCGGAGAACGTGAAGTTCGCCGACGAGTGGCTCACGGTCGCGCCTGGCACCGACGGCGCGCTGGCGATGGCGATGGGCCACGTGATCCTGCGCGAGTTCTTCGTCGACCAGCAGACGCCGTTCTTCACCGACTACAACAAGCGCTACACCGACCTGCCCTACCTGATCTGCCTGGAGGAGCACGACGGCGTCCTGCGCCCCGGCAAGTTCCTGGTCGAGGGCGACCTCGGCGGGACGTCGGAGAACGCGATGTGGAAGCCCGCGGTGATCGATTCCGCCACCGGCGAGGTGCGGATCCCCGACGGCGCGATCGGACACCGCTACGGCGAGGAGGGCCTCGGGCACTGGAACCTCCACCTCGGCGACCTCGACCCCGCGCTCACGATGTACCGCGACCACGAGGGCGGGGTGGCCGAGGCCGTCGAGATCGAGCTCCCGCGCTTCGACACCACCGACGGCAAGGTCGCCTACGACCGGCGCGGCGTGCCGATCGCGCGCGTCGGGGACCGCCTGGTCACCACCGTGCTCGACCTGCTGCTGGCCCAGTACGGCGTGGCCCGCGACGGCCTGCCCGGCTCCTGGCCACGGACCTCGGCCGAGGACCCGCGCGGCTACGACGACCCCGCGGTGCCGGCCACCCCCGCCTGGCAGGAGCCGCACACCGGCGTCCCGGCCGCACAGGTGACCCGGCTGGCGCGGGAGTGGGCGCAGAACGCCATCGACACCGAGGGCCGCGGCATGATCCTGCTCGGCGCCGGCACGAACCACTGGTTCCACTCCGACCAGATCTACCGCGCCATCCTGCTGCTGACCACGATCACCGGCACCCAGGGCCGCAACGGCGGCGGCTGGGCGCACTACGTGGGCCAGGAGAAGATCCGGCCGATCATGGGCTTCCAGCACATGGCCTTCGCCCTCGACTGGCACCGGCCGCCGCGGCACATGAACCAGACGGCCTACTGGTACACCCACACCAGCCAGTACCGCTACGACACCTTCACCGCCGACGACCTCGACTCCGGCACGGGCGTGTTCGCCGGCAAGACGGTGATGGACCTGCTGGCGCAGTCGGCCCGGCTGGGCTGGACGCCGTCGTACCCGACCTTCGACCGCAGCAGCCTCGACCTCGCCGACGACGCCGAGGCGGCGGGCATGGAGGTGCCGGCCTACGTCGCCCAGGAGCTCAAGAAGGGCAACCTGCGCTTCGCCGTCGAGGACCCGGAGAGCGGCGACAACCACCCGCGGGTGCTGTCCCTGTGGCGCTCCAACCTGCTCGGCTCCAGCGCCAAGGGCAACGAGTACTTCCTGCGCCACCTGCTCGGCACCGACTCCGCGGCCACCGCCAAAGAGGCGGCGCCCGAGCAGCGTCCGACGACGATCCGCTGGGCCGACGAGGCACCGGAGGGCAAGCTCGACCTGCTGATGACGATCGACTTCCGGATGACGTCGTCGACGATCCTCAGCGACATCGTGCTGCCGGCGGCCACCTGGTACGAGAAGCACGACCTCTCCACCACCGACATGCACCCCTTCGTGCACTCCTTCAACCCCGCGATCGCGCCACCGTGGCAGACCCGCTCGGACTGGGATGCGTGGAAGACCATCGCCAAGCGGTTCAGCGAGCTCGCCGCCGACCATCTCGGCACCCGCAAGGACGTGATCGCCAAGCCGCTGTGGCACGACACCCCCGAGGCGATGGCCAGCGAGCACGGCGTGGTGAAGGACTGGCGGCTCGGCGAGTGCGAGCCGATCCCGGGCAAGACGATGCCCGTCATCGCCGTCGCCGAGCGCGACTACACCGCCGTCTTCGACAAGATGACGTCGATCGGCCCGCTGCTGGAGAAGGCCGGGATGCTCACCAAGGGCGTGGCCTACGACGTGAAGCGCGAGGTCGAGATCCTCCGCAAGCGCAACGGCGTCGTCCGTGGCGGCGTCGGGGACGGGCAGCCGAAGGTGGAGACCGACGTCCAGATGGCCGACGCGATGCTCCATCTCGCCGGGGTCTCCAACGGCCACCTCGCCACGCAGGGGTTCAAGTTCCTCGAGAAGCGGACCGGCACCCAGCTGCACGACCTGTCGGCCGAGCACGAGGGCAAGCAGATCACCTTCGCCGACACCCAGGTCGCGCCGGTGCCGGTGATCACCAGCCCGGAGTGGTCGGGCTCGGAGTCCGGCGGACGCCGCTACAGCCCGTTCACGATCAACATCGAGCGGCACAAGCCGTTCCACACCCTCACCGGGCGACAGCAGTTCTACGTCGACCACGACTGGTTCCTCGGGATGGGCGAGATGCTCCCGGTGTACCGGCCTCCGCTCGACATGACCTCGCTGTTCGGGGAGACGCCGCTCGGCGAGCAGAACGAGCTCGGCGTCTCGGTGCGCTACCTCACGCCCCACAACAAGTGGTCGATCCACTCCGAGTACCAGGACAACCTGTTCATGCTCTCGCTCTCGCGCGGCGGCCAGTCGGTGTGGATGAGCAACCGCGACGCCGACAAGATCGGCGTGCGCGACAACGACTGGATCGAGATGGTCAACCGCAACGGCGTCGTCGCGGCCCGCGCGATCGTGAGCCACCGGATGCCGGAGGGCACGGTGTACATGCACCACGCGCAGGACCGGCTCATCGACGTCCCCCTCACCGAGCGCGATCGCAAGCGCGGCGGCATCCACAACTCGCTGACCCGGATCCTGCTCAAGCCGAACCACATCGTGGGCGGCTACGCCCAGCTCGCCTACTTCTTCAACTACATCGGTCCGATCGGCAACAACCGGGACGAGGTCACGATGATCCGCAGGCGCACCAACCAGAAGGTGGAGTACTGACATGCGCGTCATGGCACAGATGGCCATGGTCATGAACCTGGACAAGTGCATCGGCTGCCACACCTGCTCGGTCACCTGCAAGCAGGCGTGGACGAACCGGGCCGGCACCGAGTACGTGTGGTTCAACAACGTCGAGACACGGCCCGGCCTCGGCTATCCGCGCACCTACGAGGACCAGGAGACCTGGGAGGGCGGCTGGATCCGCAAGCCCAACGGACGACTGGCCCTGCGCTCCGGCGGGCGGCTGAAGAAGCTGCTCACGATCTTCTCCAACCCCAAGCTCCCCTCGATCGAGGACTACTACGAGCCCTGGACCTACGACTACGAGACGCTCACCAGCTCGCCGCAGACCGAGACCTTCCCGGTGGCGCGGCCCAAGTCGCTGCTGTCGGGCGAGGACATGTCGGTGGAGTGGTCGGCCAACTGGGACGACGACCTCGGCGGCAGCCAGGAGCACGCGGCGCGCGACGTGATGCTCAAGGGCATCGAGGACAAGGTCCGCCTCGAGTTCGAGGAGACCTTCATGTTCTACCTGCCGCGCATCTGCGAGCACTGCCTCAACCCCTCGTGCGCGGCCTCCTGCCCCAGCGGCGCGATCTACAAGCGCGAGGAGGACGGCATCGTCCTGGTCGACCAGGACCGCTGCCGCGGCTGGCGGATGTGCGTCTCCGGCTGCCCGTACAAGAAGGTCTACTTCAACCACAAGACCGGCAAGGCCGAGAAGTGCACCTTCTGCTACCCGCGCATCGAGGTCGGCATCCCGACCGTGTGCTCGGAGACCTGCGTGGGCCGGCTGCGCTACCTCGGCCTGATGCTCTACGACGCCGACAAAGTGCTCGAGGCGGCCAGCGTCGAGGACGACCACGACCTGTACGAGGCGCAGCGCGCGGTCTTCCTCGACCCGCGCGACCCCGAGGTCGAGCGCGCCGCCGAGGCCGCGGGCATCGCGCCGGACTGGATCGAGGCGGCCAAGCGGTCGCCGGTCCTCAAGCTCATCAAGGACTACGGCGTCGCGCTGCCGCTGCATCCGGAGTACCGCACGATGCCGATGGTCTGGTACATCCCGCCGCTCTCGCCGGTCGTCGACGTCATCAAGGACACCGGACACGACGCCGAGGACCGCGGCAACCTGTTCGCCGCCATCGACGCGCTCCGGATCCCGGTGGAGTACCTGGCGAACCTGTTCACCGCCGGCGACGTCCGGCCGGTCGACGGCGTGCTGCGGCGCCTCGCGGCGATGCGCTCCTACATGCGCGACCTCAACCTCGGCCGCGACGGCGACCCGTCGATCCCGGAGAGCGTGGGGATGGACGAGGAGTCGATGTATGAGATGTTCCGGCTGCTCGCGATCGCCAAGTATTCCGAGCGCTACGTCATCCCCTCGGCCCACGCCGAGCAGGCGCACGCCCTGGAGGAACTGGCCACCGACTGCCCGGTGAGCGAGTACGGCGGCGGCCAGCAGGACCTCTTCGGCGAGGGCTCGGGCTTCCCGACGCCGGTGGCGGTGGAGAACTTCCGGGTGCTCCAGGACCGCGCGACCGCCGACACCGTCGCCGACGCCGGGCCGCAGACGCTGCTGGGCATGCCGCGGGTGCGTCGCAGCGGCGACTCCGCCGACGGATCCGGCGGTGAGCCGAAGGGAGGCGCGTGATGTTCCGGTTCAGTCGCAAGCACCGCCGGCCCGACGGCGTCGAGCCGGTCTGGGCTGCGTGCGCGGCACTGCTCGACTACCCGACCGCCGACCTGCTCGCCTCGCTCGACGACGTGCGCGCGCTGGTGCCGAGCCATCCGCAGCTCGTCGCGCTCATCGACCACCTGGTCGCCACCCCCCTGGCCACGCTCCAGGCCGACTACGTCGAGACCTTCGACCACACCCGCAAGTGCGCGCTGTACCTCACCTACTCCGCCTACGGCGACACCCGGCGTCGCGGCGTCGCGCTGGTGGAGTTCAAGCAGGCCTACCGCCGCGCGGGCGTGGAGTGGGACGAGGCGTCCGGCGAGCTCCCCGACCACCTGTGCGGCGTCCTCCAGCTCGGCGCGACGGTCGACGCCGACGCCGCCTGGCGCCTGCTAAACGACCACCGGGCCGCGGTCGAGATGCTGCGCCTGGCGCTCACCTCCTGGCGCAACGACGACGGCACCACCGGCTCGCCTTGGGCCGCGGTGCTGGTCGCGCTCTGCGGCACGCTCCCCGCCCTGCAGGGCGAGGAGGCCGACGCCGTGCGCCGTCTGATCGAGCAGGGCCCGCCGGCCGAGGACGTCGGACTCGACGGCTACGGCGCCGACCCGCTCATCGCCCCCGCCACCCTCCCAGTAGGAGCCCCGTGATGGACGTGTTCTTGTGGGTCATCGTGCCGTACCTGTGCCTGGCGACGTTCGTCGTCGGTCACGTGTGGCGCTACCGCTACGACAAGTTCGGGTGGACCACCCGCTCCTCCCAGCTCTACGAGAACCGCTTGCTCCGCCTGGGCTCTCCGCTGTTCCACTTCGGCATGCTCGGCGTCGTCGGCGGTCACGTGATCGGCCTGCTGATCCCCGAGTCCTGGACCGACGCGATCGGCATCGACGAGCACCTCTACCACCTGATCGCCGTCGTCGGTGGGCTCATCGCCGGCGTCATGGCGTTGGTCGGCATGCTGATCCTGGTCTACCGACGGCGCACGGTCGGGCCGGTCTTCTCGGCCACCACCCGCATGGACAAGGTGATGTATCTCTTCCTCGGCGCCGCGATCGTCCTCGGCATGTGGAACACCATCGCGGGCTCGATCTTCACGCTCGGCGGTGAGTACAACTACCGTGAGGGAGTGTCGGTCTGGTACCGCTCGTTCCTCGCCTTCGACCCGCAGCCGGAGCTGATGGCCGACGCACCGATCGGCTTCCAGCTGCACGCCCTGGTGGCCTTCGGCCTCTTCGCACTGTGGCCGTTCACCCGGCTGGTGCACGTGTTCTCCGCACCGCTGGGCTACGTCACCCGCCCCTACATCGTCTACCGATCGCGCGACGAGCGGCCGCTGGGCAACGCCTCCACGCGGCGGGGCTGGGACCGGGTCGGCTGAGATGTGCGAGTACTGCGGCTGCAAGCAGATGCCGGCGATCGGGGAGCTGATGGCCGAGCACGCCGCGCTGCTCGACGAGGCGTCCGGCGTCCGCGGTGCTCTCGACGCCGGCGACCGCACGCTCGCCCATGAGCGGCTGACCGCGATGGTCGGCCACCTGGTGCGCCACGTCGACCGCGAGGAGGCCGGGGTGTTCACCGCGCTGCGCGAGGACGGCGAGTTCGCCGACGAGGTGGCCGCACTCGAAGGTGAGCACCGCGACCTCGATTCTGCGATCAGTGCTCTCGATCCCTCGGATCCCGGGTATGCCGACGCCGTCCTCCGGCTCTTCGACGACCTCGCCGAGCACATCGAGCGCGAGGACCTCGGCGTCTTCCCGGTCTCGGTGGTCACGTTGCGCTCCGCCGGCTGGGACATCGTCACCCGAGCCCACGAGGCGTCTCCGACCTTCCTCGACGACCCCGCCCCCACGACAGGAGACCACTCATGCAGTCACTCTCACTGACCCAGCTCGCGCTCGACCACCTCGATGCCGCCCGTGGTGCCGCGAGCGGCCGCAGCGCGGTGACCATCTACGGCGGGCACGAGCACCAACTGCGCCAGACCCTGATCGCCCTCACCGCCGACCAGGCGCTCGGCGAGCACGAGTCGCCCGGCGAGGCCACCCTCCAGGTGATCACCGGTCAGGTGCGGCTCTCCACCTCGACCGACTCCTGGACCGGCTCGACCGGCGAATTCCTCGTCGTCCCGCCCGAGCGTCACGACCTGCACGCACTCACCGACGCCGTCGTGCTGCTGACGGTGGCGCTGAGGGCCAGCGAGTAGCGCTGCGGCCCGCGCCCCGGCTCCCGACCAGCCTCAGGACTCCGTGGCCGCCGCGGGCTCCAACGTCAAGAGATAGGACGTCGTCGCCTCAGCCGGCGCAGTCGTGGTCGTCGTCGCGCGCGCACCGAACCTGTCGATTCGCACGATCTCCGCGACGCGCCAGGAACGGACCAAGTCGTCCGCTAGCCATCGTGGGCGGGATCTGCCGACGTAGGGATCTGCGCAGAGCGCGACCCGCAGAGCATGGACGCCGCCTGGGACGATCGGGCCGAACCACCTCTCGGCGGTCTCGGTTCTCACGTAAGCGGGCATTCCGAACTCGAGCACTGTGGATTGCGGGTTCGTGGATCGCGCACGCGCGACGACGTCATACACGTTGTCACCGACGTGTCGAAGCCCTGGTGACGCCGAAGCCCGCGCCGCGCCTTCCGCGACGTCGACGATCTGCAGTTCCAACCCCATCGCGACTTCGTCGCCCGCGACGATCGCCACCGACTGCCCGCTGTCGAGGATCCAGCCCTCTAGCGCGACGAGGAGAGGATCCTGATTGCTCAGAGCGCACGAATCCATGCTGGGCACCTACCCGTATCTCCGCGCAGTGCATCGTCCCGAGCGCCCCTCGCCGGAGGTTGAGCAAGCGAGCGCCAGCGAGCGCCGACGAAACCCCGGCACCCGTCCTCACCAACGTCTCCGAGGAGGCCTGCGAGGTTTCGTCGGCGCCGGCCGGGCTCGTTCCTCGCCCGCCAGCTTGCTCAACATCCGAGAACTGCCCGCCGCCGGAGGTTGAGCAAGCGAGCGCCAGCGAGCGCCGACGAAACCCCGGTACCCGGCGCCGCCTACGTTCCCGAGGACGGTCACGTGGTTTCGTCGGCGCGGGACGAGCTCGTTCCTCACTCGCCGGCTTGCTCAACCTCCGAGACCCGGGAGCCGTCGCTCAGCGACCGGCGCTGAATACCGTCCGGATCGAGGTGATCCGGTCGCCGGCGATCTCGAGCCAGGTGGCCGCGGGCGTCGCGGGCCCCTCCGAGGTGGTGATCTCTGACCAGATGAGTGCGTTCTGGTCGTCGGTGAGGCGCACCAGGACCTCGTCGCCCTTCGTCATCTTCGACATCTGGACGATCCCGGCCACGGTGTCGTCGCGGCCCGAGGAGGATGCCATCGGTCCGGTGAAGGTGACGTCGTCGCTGAGGATGGAGTTCAGGATCTCGGTATCGCCGGACAGCATCGCGGCGTGGAAACGGTCGGCCAGATCTTCAGAAGCAGTCATCGCACTCTTCCTTCTCGTTCGGGTCCACCTGACTCCTGCACCCTGCCACAGGTGGCAGCGACTTCCCACCCGCAAGGTCGGTCCCAGGATCGACTCCGCCTGCCAGGATCGGGCGATGCCTCGGTCTCGCGTCCTCGCCATCGTCCAGGCCGGCGGCGCCGGCAGCCGGATGGACGTCCTCACCCGCGAACGGGCCAAGCCCGTGCTGCCGTTCGCCGGGGTCTTCCAGCTGGTCGACTTCCCGCTCTCGAATCTCACTCACAGCGGCATCACCCACGTCTGGCTCGCGGTGCAGTTCCAGGCGGGCACGCTCGAGGACGAGGTGGCCGGCGGCCGGCCGTGGGACCTGGACCGCAACCACGAGGGCCTGCGGCTGTTGATGCCGCAGGAGGGCACCGGCAGCATGGACGAGGAGGGCTTCGCCACCGGTAACGCAGACGGGCTGTTCCGCATCCGCGACCAGATCCAGGCGGCCGGCCCCGAGGTGGTGTTGGTGGTGAGCGCCGACCACGTGTACCGCGCCGACCTCGACGACGTCGTCCAGCGGCACCTGGCCACCGGGGCCGAGTGCACCGTCGTCACGACCGAGGTCGACATCGAGGACGCCGGCGACCACGCCACCGTGCAGGTGGAGGACGGCCGGGTGGTCGGCTTCGAGTACAAGCCCGAGGATCCGTCGACCGGCACGGTGGCCGCCGAGATCTTCGCCTACGATCCCGCCGTGCTCGTCGAGGTGCTGGAGGAGCTGCATCGCGAGCTCGGCGCCGAGGCGGAGGAGGGCGACAGCGGTCTGGGCGACTTCGGCGAGCACCTGCTGCCCCGGCTGGTCGAGCGTGGCCGGACCGTCGCCCATCCGCTGGGCGGCTACTGGCGTGACCTGGGGATGCCGCACAAGTACCTCGCGGCGCACCGCGACATCCTCCTCGACGACGTCGGCGTGCTCGGTGTCCACGGTTGGCCGATCCTCACCCAGCAGCCGCAGCGCCGGCCACCGCGGATCCTCGACGGCGCCCAGATCGTCGACAGTCTCGTCAGCCCCGGCTGCACCGTCGCGGGCGAGGTGCGGTGCAGCGTGCTCTCACCGGGCGTGGTGGTCGAGCCCGGGGCCAAGGTCGTCGACAGCGTGATCTTCTCCGATACCACCGTGCGCGCCGGCGCCGCGGTCTACCGCTCGATCATCGACCGCGACTGCGAGATCGGAGCCGACGCCGTCGTCGGCGCCCCAGACGCCGATCTCGACGACAGCGACGCGATCGCCCTGGTCGGGCAGCGCAGCACGGTGGCGCCCGGTGTGCGACTCGACGCCGGCGCGCGGCTCGAACCGGGCACCACGGCCTGAGATCAGGCGATCCCGAGGTAGCCGCCGAGCAGCCGGCGCAGCCGGGCGAGGGTGGCCTCGGGCGACACGTCGCCCGTTACGCAGATCGCACCGGAGGCGTCGGCCCGCGAGGCCTGCACGATGATCGAGTCGATCAGCTCGGCCATCGAGACGACGTCCGGCTCACCGAGGTCGGCGAGCGCCTCGCGCAGCGGCACCTGGAGCGCCGCGTGGAACTCCTGCATCGGACCGCGCAGGTCCTGCGGATCGACCACGCGCGCCAGAGCGTGGGCGACGACCTGCTCGGCACTGGCGAAGAGGTCCACGTTGCCCGCGATGTAGGCCCACACCCGCTCCCCTGGGGTGTCCGCCGCCGCGACCAGCGCGTGCACCTGCGCGGCCCATGCCGGCAGGACGTCGGCGACCACCGCATGCAGCAAGGCCTGCGGGGACTCGAAGTACTGGTACACGCTGCTGCGGGCCAGGCCCGCCCGGCGCCCGACGGCCGCCATCGACGGCGCCTCGCCGGTCTCGGCGAGCAGGGCCTTGGCGGCGTCGAGGAGCGCTCGCTGCTGTCGCTGGTGATGCTCGGCGACAGTGGGTGCGTCGATGCGTGGCACCTGCTCCTCCCCTCCTCCCCTCGTCGACTCCGCCGACGATGACGCGTCACTCGGCTGGGGCCAGCCGCCCGTCGATCATCTCGTAGACCCGATCGCAGTGCCGCAGGACGTCGTGGTCGTGGGTGACCATCAACGTGGCGACCTTGTGGTCGTGCGCCTCACGACCGAGCAGGCCCACGATCTCATGACTGCGCTGGCGGTCCAGGGCCGCGGTGGGCTCGTCGACGAGCAGCAGCTCGGGCCGCGTGACCAGGGCCCGTGCGACGCCGATGCGCTGGCGCTCGCCGCCCGACAGCTCGTGCGGGCGGCGGTTCGCCTTGTGCTCCATGCCCACCTCGGCGAGCAGCTCGCGCGGATCGCGCCCCTCGACGCCGCGGGCGAAGGTCATCGGCAGCCGGATCTGGTCCAAGGCGGTGAGCGCGGGCACCAGGTTGGCGCTCTGGAACACGAACCCGATCCGGGTGCGGCGCAGGGTGTCGCGCTCGCGACGCGAGGCCGCGACGACGTCGGTGTCGCCGATCCTGACGTCGCCGGCGGTGGGCGTGGTGAGCGCACCGGCCACCGCGAGCAGGCTGGACTTGCCCGAGCCGGAGGGGCCGATCACGGCGATGAACTCCCCCGGCTGCACCTCGAGGCTCACCCGGTCGAGGGCGGTGACCGTCTCGTCGCCGTCGCCGAGGGTCAAGGTGACGTCGGTCAGGCGCAGCGCGGTCATCGGCTTCCTCCCAGGGCAGCGAGCGGGTCGATCCGGGTGACCCGCAGGACGGCGATCGCGGCACCGGCCAGGCCGAGTGCCAACAGCAGGATCGTGGCGCCCACGATCGGACCCACCTCCAGCGCGAAGGGCATCGCCGTGGCGCCGATCGCCGCCCCGAGCGCGACCCCGGCGCCGATGCCGACGGCGGCCGAGAGGGCCAGCAGCACCAGCGACTGGAGCAGGCTCTCGCGCAGCAGGTAGCCCCGGCTCGCGCCGAGGGCCCGCAGCACGGCGAGCTCCTTGGAGCGCTGGATGGTCAGCACGGTGAAGAAGGCGCCCACGACGAGCGCGGAGATGAGGTAGAGGAAGCCCTGGATCAGTTGCAGCGTCGAGGTCTCGGCGGTGTAGCCGGGCGAGGCGCCGAAGGAGTCCTCGAGGGTCATCGACGTCGTGTCCGCCGCCTTGTCGCCGGCCGCGAGGTCGACGTCGGCGCCGTCCTCGGCCTGGACGGCGATCGCGGTGACCTCGTCCGCGGCACGCGCGGGGAGCGGCTCACCGTCCCCCAGGCCGGCCTTGGCCTGCTGCCAGGTCGGCAGCGTCACGTAGCCGACGTCGACGTGCCCGAAGGTGTGCTGGCCCTCCAGGATGCCGACCACCTCCAGCTCCTGCCCGCTGGGCTGGAGGGTGACGGTGTCGCTGAGGTCGACACCCTCGTCGGTGGCGGACTCGGCGAGGACGATCTGCCCGTCGGCCGACAGCGGCTCCCCCTCGTCGGCGCCGGGGTCGAGGAACGAGTCGCGCTCGACACCGAACAGGGCCAGGTCGATCTCGACGCCGCGGTCGGTCTTGCCGTTGACCAGGGTGTTGCCGAACGGCGCCGCGTCGGCGACGCCGGGCTGGTCGGCCCACGCCTCGGCGTCCTCCAGGTTGACGATGCTTCGCGAGAACGCGGCGTCCTTCTTCGCATCGTGCTGGAAGGCGAACGAGGTCACCGGCATTCGCTGGAGCCCGGACACGCCGTCGTTCACCAGGCCGACCGAGAGGCCGCTGAGCAACACCATGAGCATCGCGATCAGCGCGACCACGGCCCCCATCAGCAGGAACCTGCCGCGCGCGAAGGTCAGCTCGCGCACGGCCAGGAAAGACGGCCTCATCGCTTCGAGTCAGTTATCGACACCATGTCGGCAAGTTTAACGACGCCCTGTCGGCAACTTGGAGTCGGCCCTGTCTTCACCAACCCTGGCGATAGGCGACGTCGCTCAGCAGCGCGGCCGCGGCCAGCACCAGGAAGAACACCGCGCCACCCAGACCCGTGTCGTGGACGCGCAGGTGCGCGGCCACGGCGCACACGAAGTAGCCGACGAGGCCGGCCGCCGCGGCGATTCCGAGCGCCGGCACCGCGAGACCTGCGAGGAGTCCCAGCGCGCCGCACGTCAGCACGAGGCCGAACGGACGCATCCACCGCCGCGAGATCTCGAGCCGATCGGCGATCGCGCCCACCGACGCGGCCCCGGTGAGACTCAGGAACGCGGCGTAGCCGTTCATGAGTGCCGCCAGGATCGTGAGCGCCAGGTAGGCGATCCGCATCTAGGCCAGACCCGCCGCTGACGACATCACGGCCTGCATCCGCTCGGCGAGCACGATCAGGCCCGAGAGCGGGCGGACCAGCACGACCAGCTCGGAGATCGACCCATCCTGGTTCCAGGTCACCAGGTCACAGCCCTCCACCTCGTGGGACCCGGCGCGGGCCTGGAAGTGCAGGCTCTCGGTGCGACCGTCGGCGCTCCGGCACTCGTGGGTGTAGGCGAAGTCCGAGAAGACCTCCGCGACGGCGTGGACCAGTGGCGCGACCTGCGCCGGGCCTCGGTACTCCCGGAAGACGACCGGGCTGCGGAACACGACGTCGTCGGCCAGGAGCGCCACCGCGGCGTCGATGTCTCGCCGTTCGATCGCCGCACGGAACCTCGACATCGCTCAGTCCTCCCAGCTGTTGGTCTTGCGCGCGGCGTCCGATCCCGCCTCCGCGGTCGCCTTGATCCCGCGCAGGGTCTGCCGCATCCCGGCGAGCATGAACCGGGAGAACGCCTCCTGGCCGCCGAAGTAGGTCTCGGTGAGCTCCAGCGACAACGGCGAGATGCCGTCCGGCGTCTCGCGTCGCTGGATCAGGCGAGTGCCTCCCGAACCGGTCGGCTCGACCCGGAACGACCAGACCACCCAGTTCTCCTCGATCCGGAACGCCATCTCGTCCTCGGGCGAGTAGCGCACCACCTCTCCGTGGGTCTGCCATCGCAGCGGGCCGTGGCTGTTGCTGCTCACGAACTTGGCACCCAGGCCCATCCGTTCGACGCCCGCGCGAAGCGCGCTCGCCTCCACCTGCGGGCTCCACTGCGACATCCGGCGGACGTCGCTGACGACGTCCCACACGTGGGACACCGAGGCGTCGACGTCGATCGTCGCCTCGAGATCCGTCCACCGTTCAGGGGCATCTCGCACCACGATGACTCCTCTCGCCGATCCTGCGGTTGTCACCTTCAGACGAGACGTCGGGGGCGATCTGTGACATCACCGCGGCTCCACGTCGGCCAGGGCCCGCAGTGCCTCACGGAAGTGCTCGGATCTCAGGCAGTGGGCCTGTTCGCGCACCGCGGCGAGCAGCCGCGCCTCCTCCTCGCCCTCCCCGCGCAGCAGCCGACGCGCAGCGGCGACGGCGGTCGGCGACTGCCCGACCACCTTCTCCGCGAGCTCCTGGACCGCGCCGTCGAGCTCGTCGGCGTCGACGACGCGATTCGCCAGGCCGATCTGGTAGGCGCGCTCGCCGTCGATGATCTCGCCCAGGAGGATCAGCTCCCGGGCGACGCCGGGAGCGACGATGCGTGGCAGGCGGAAGGTGGCGCCCATGTCGGGCACCAGCCCGAACCGGGACTCGGTGAGGCCGACCAGGGCATCGCGGGCGAACACCCGCAGGTCGCAGGCCAAGGCGAGCTGGAAGCCGCCGCCATAGGCGTGGCCGCGGACGGCCGCGATGCTCGGATAGGGGAGCCGCGGGAGCCATTCGAAGGAGCCGGCGAGGTCGAGGCCGTCGCCGATCATGGAGTCGGGCGACGGCCGGGTCGCCAGCTCGGCGATCACCCCGCCACTGAACTCGGTCAGGTCGAGACCGGTCGAGAACGATCGTCCGTCGCCGCTGACGACCAGGCAGCGCAGCGCGGAGTCCCGATCGGCGAGGAGGCGACCGCCGAGGTCACGGAGCTCGCCGAGCATCGAGGAGCTCATCGCGTTGAGCCTGTTCGCCCGCGCGAGGACCAGGCGCCCGACGTGCTTGGTGCGGGTGAATCGCAGAGAGCGGTAGCGCGGCAGATCCGATGTCATCGAAGACCTCCTGTGCCGGATGCACCTCTGAGACGGATCGCTCGAGCGATCCGTGACGCCGCGGCATCCGTCGTCACAAGCCACGACGCGGGTCCGTCTGAGGGACGACGGCGCAGACCGTCGGCCAGCAGGGCGAGTGGAGGAGGTAGCTCGGATGTGTCATCGAGCGGCAGCGACCGGCACCGCGATCGCGGGGATCATCGGAGTCGCCAGACGGCCCCGGCGCGCGCCCGGCGACGGCGCGCTGCCGACCCTCGGCGGGCCGGTCCCCGACACCGTCGAGCGCCCCCGGCCGCACGAGGCGGGCGACCTTGCCTACGACCACCGAGGCGGGTGGGTGCGCTGAGCCGCCAGACGCGACCGATCGCCCCGCCCGACGCGGTAGATGTCGCGCCCGAACCGGATCCGGGACCGAGACGTGAGCAGCGCTCTCAGGTGGCCGGGCTGGTGGTCGTGCTCTCGGCGACGTTCCTGGGCCAGTTCGACTTCTTCGTCGTCAACGTCGCCGGCCCGTCGATCCGCGACTCGCTGGACGCCGACGCCGGCCTCCTCGAGCTGATCGTCGGCGGCTACGCGTTCGCCTACGCCGCCGGCCTGATGACGGCCGGCAGGCTCGGCGACCTCTTCGGGTTCCGGCGGATGTTCCTCCTCGGCGTCCTCGCGTTCGGGGCCGCCTCGCTGCTGTGCGGCGTGAGCCAGAACGCGCCGCAGCTCATCGTCGCCCGGCTGCTCCAGGGAGCGGCGGCGTCCGTGATGCTCCCCCAGGTCCTGGCCTACATCACCGCGACCGTCGCGGCTCCGCGTCGCGCCAGGGCGATCGCCTGGTACGCCGTCGCCGCCGGACTCGGGTCGATCTGCGGGCAGGTCCTCGGCGGCGTCCTCGTCGGGGGTTCCGGCTGGGGCTGGCGCTGGATCTTCCTGGTGAACCTGCCGGTCGTGCTGGCAGCCGCGGTGCTCGGCGCGCTCGTGCTCCCGCGACCGCGGCGTGGGGCGCGTCCCGAGTTCGACGTCGCGGGCGCGGCCGGTGTCGCGCTCACGGTGGCTGCCGTGCTCGTGCCGCTCACGCTGGGGCCCGGCCACGGGTGGCCCGCGTGGACGGCGTTGGTGATCGCCGCTGCGCCGCTCCTGCTCGGCGCGACCGCGGCGTGGGAGCGCCGCGTCCTGCAGCGTGGGGGCCAGGCGGTGGTGGCGCCGCACCTGTTCGGGATCAGGAGCTTCACCTCCGGGTTGCTGGGCATCGGCGCCTTCATGCTGTTCTTCCCCAGCTTCGCCTTCACGCTGGCGCTGCTGCTCCAAGACGGCCTCCGACTCGAACCGCTGGACGCCGGACTGGTGTTCGTGCCCGCGGCCGTCACGTTCTCGGCGAGCTCGTTGGTCGCACGCCGGCTCTTCGGACGGTTCGGACTGCGCGCGCCCGCGGGGGCCATCGGCCTGACCGCGCTCGGCCTGGTCGCGCTGATCCTCGCCGCGCGCTCGGGAGCCGAGCACACGTCGGTGGCGATGATCACCGTCTGCGCGGCGGTGATGAGCCTCGGCAACGGAGTCGTGCTGCCGACGATGACCACGCTGGCACTGGTCGACGTCGCCGCCGCGGCGGCCGGCGCGGCGTCGGGCCTGATCGTGACGGTGCAGCAGTTCGCGAGCGCCGTAGGGGTCGCGATGGTCGGCACGGTCTTCTTCACGATCTCCGGCACCGGCGGGCCACCGGTCGACACCGTCCACGCCGCCGTCGTGGCCAGCCTCGTCGACCTGGCGCTCCTGGGCGTCATGGCCGCCTCGGTGCTCGGCGTCCGCCTCTCGCGTGCGCGGGCGACCACGCCCTGATGAGCACCGGGGATCCTTACGCCGCCCTCGGCGACGGCTACGCACGACGGCGCCGCCCCGACCCGCGCATCGCCGCCGCGATCGCCCAAGCGCTCGGTGACGCGCGCTCCGTGGTCAACGTCGGCGCGGGTGCGGGCTCCTACGAGCCGACCGACCGCCTCGTGCTCGCCGTCGAGCCGTCCGCGACGATGATCGGGCAGCGGCCGCCCGGCGCTGCGCCCGCCGTCCAGGCCTTCGCCGAGGACCTCCCCTTCGACGACCGGGCCTTCGACGTCGGGCTCGCGGTCCTGACCGTGCATCACTGGCGCGATCCCGGCAGGGGGCTGACCGAGCTGCGCCGCGTCTCGCGACGCCAGGTCGTGCTGACCTGGGATCCGGTCCGGATATCGCGCATGTGGCTGGTCGCCGACTACCTGCCCGAGATCGCCACCCTCGAGGAGTCCCTCGCCACCCTGCCCGAGATCGCCGCGGCCCTCGCCCCGGCGTCGGTCCGCCCGGTCCCGGTGCCCTGGGACTGCACCGACGGGTTCCTGGCCGCCAACTGGCGGCGACCCCGCGCCTACCTCGACCACGACGTCCGCGCCGGCGCCTCCAGCATCGCCGCGCTCCCACGCGCCGTCGTCGAGCGCGCGATGCGACGGCTGCGTGACGACCTCGACCGGGGACGGTGGCACGCGCGCCACCGCGATCTGCTGGCGCGGACCTCGCTCGACGTCGGCTACCGACTCGTCGTGTCGGACGGGTGACGCCCGCTCCGCCCGCTCAGCGTCCGGGCACCCTGGTTCTCGATGTCGAGGGGCGCCGCGGCGCCACGCACCGGTCCGCCCTCGGGCAGCGGCGGCACGGGGAAACCGCCGGTCGCGGCCGGGACGCGGGCGGCCCGGCGTCGGCGCTCCCGCAGATCGCCACGGCGCAGGAGCACCAGCGCCGCGACCAGCACCACGACCACGCTCAGCGCGCTCATCACGAGCTGCCGGCGGCCCTCGGCGGCGTCGGCGGCGGTGTCTTCGAAGACCACCCGGACCGTGGCGACGAGCAGGATCCACACCAGGGACGCCGGGATCAGCCGCTTCCAGCCGAACGCCATGAACTGGTCGTAGCGCAACCGCGGGAGCGTCCCCCGCAGCCACACGAAGACGAACACGAAGCACAGCACCTTGCCGAAGAACCACACCAGCGGCAGGTAGCCCTGGTTCGCGCCGGCCCACAGCCGATCGAGCCAGAACGGCGCGTGCCAGCCGCCCAGGAACAGCGTCGTGGCGAGCGCCGAGACGGTGCTCATGTTGGTGTACTCGGCCAAGAAGAAGAGCATGAACTTCACGCTGGAGTACTCGGTGTGGAAGCCGCCGACCAGCTCGCCCTCGGCCTCGGGCAGGTCGAACGGCGCCCGGTTGGTCTCCCCCACCATCGCGATCGTGTAGATCACGAAGGAGGGCATCAGCAGCAGCCCGAACCAGGTGTCGTGCTGGGCGGCGACGATCTCGCTGGTCGACATCGATCCGGCCCACAGGAACACCGCGACGAAGGCGAGCCCCATGGCGACCTCGTAGGAGATCATCTGGGCGCTGGAGCGCAGGCCGCCGAGCAGCGAGTACGTCGCCCCGCTGGACCATCCGGCGAGCACGATGCCGTAGATGCCGATGCTCGCGACCGCCGTCACGAACAGCACCGAGACCGACAGGTCGGTCAGCTGCAGCGGCGTCCGATGCCCGAACAGGCTCACCTCCGGGCCGAACGGGATCACCGCGAAGGTCACGAACGCGGGCACGGTGGCAAGGATCGGGGCTGCCACGAACACGGCGCGGTCGGCCGCCCTGGGGGTCAGGTCCTCCTTGAAGATCAGCTTGGTGCCGTCGGCCAGCGACTGGAGGATGCCGAACGGCCCCGCGACGGCGGGACCGATCCGCTGCTGCATACGGGCCAGGACGCGGCGCTCGGCCCAGATGTTGAACAGCGCCAGCAGCAACAGGGCCACGACGATCAGGGCGGCCTTGAGCGCCATCAGCCACCAGGGGTCACGCCCGAAGGCGTCGAGGGACTCGGCGCTCTCGTACACCGCGGGAGCGATCATCGGCGGGCCCTACAGCTGGGCGAAGCGGCCGGCCGCGATGAACGCGCACACGCAGAGGATGGCGACGACGGCCGCGGTCTGCTTCGGCTCGCGCAGCGACGCGTGCGAGACCGCGGCGCCGTACATGACGCCGGCCAGGCCGAGGGCGGCCAGCGGGGTGAGGACGCGCGCGGTGTCGCTGAGCCACGGGGCGAAGAGGCCGAAGACGGCGGCGAGCTCGCAGACCGCCACCACGCGGACCAGCGGCATCGGGAACGGGCCGATCCCACGCTGGCCGGAGGCGAGCAGTCGTTCGCGGGGCAACAATGACTTGACGACCCCGGAGAAGACGAAGACGAGAGAGACCACGACGGAGGTGGTCCACAAAGCGATGTCCATGCTCTCGAGACGAGCAGCCGCCGACCCCTGTGACAGCGGGCCGACCGGTGCGCCGCTGTCACAGATCACCAGCCTCGACCGTCTCGAGGGGTGAGGAGAGGGGCAGAGGATGACCAGAGCCGAACCGAGGGACGAGGCGTCCGACTTCGTGGATCTGCGCGGGCTGCTGTTCTCGATCGCCTACCAGATGACCGGGAGCGTCGCCGACGCCGAGGACATCGTGTCCGAGGCGTACCTGCGGATGCGCGGTGCGCGTGATCGCGGGGTGGAGATCCGGTCGGTGAAGGCCTACCTGTCCTCCACCGTGACCCGGCTCAGCATCGACCACCTCCGGTCGGCCCGGGTGCAGCGGGAGGTGTCGGTCGGGTCGTGGATGCCCGAGCCGCTCGTCGGCGACGCCCCGTCCGCCGAGTTCGAGCGGGTCGAGCTGTCCGACTCGCTCTCCCTGGCCTTCCTGGTGATGCTGGAGAGCCTGTCGCCGGCCGAACGCGCGGTCTTCGTGCTGCGCGAGGTGTTCGTGTTCGACTACCCGCAGATCGCGCGGATCCTGGACAAGTCCGAGGCGTCGTGTCGCCAGCTCCTGCACCGGGCGCGACAGCACGTGGAGGAGCGCAAGCCGCGCTTCGACGTCGACCGCGAGGCCAACCGGGAGCTGGCCGACCGGTTCTTCACCGCGCTCGAGCGCGGCGATCTGGCACCGCTGATCGACCTGCTCTCGGCCGACGTCGTCATGTGCGGCGACGGTGGGGACGGTCCGTCGTGGCCGCGACCGTTCAACGGTCCCGAGCGGGTACTGAAGGTCCTCGGGGCGGTCGTGAAGATGTACGCAAAGGGTGGCCTGCACATCGAGCAGACGCTCGTGAACGGCCAGCCGGGCGCCGTCGTCCGCGACCGGCAGGGACGGCTGCTCAACGTCTGGGCCCTCGACATCGCCGACGGCCGGATCCAGACGCTGCGTTCGATCCTGAACCCGGCCAAGCTGCAGCACCTGGGGCCGCTGGTCGAGAGACCGACCCCCCGGAACCCGAGGCGGAGGACCCGTGGCTGACGGCGCGCGCTGGCGTGAGGAGGCACGCGTGATCTCGACGGTCGCCGAGCTCGAGGAGCTCGGGAGGCCGGCGCCGATCGTGCGCGACAAGGTGCTCGACGTGCTCCACGACACCCACCTCGCCTGGCTCGCGGCCACTCCCCTCGCGTTCCTGGCGACCGCCGGCGCCGACGGCCGCTGCGACGTCTCCCCGAAGGGCGACCCCGCGGGCTTCATCAAGGTCCTCGACCGGCACACCGTCGCGGTGCCCGAGCGCCCCGGCAACCGACGGATGGACGGCCACCACAACATCCTCGCCAACCCTCACGTCGGCATGGTCTGCGTGATCCCCGGCCGCGCCGACACGATGCGCCTCAACGGCCGGGCCACCCTCGTGCGCGACGCCGCGTTCATGGACGACATGCGGGTGCGAGGCCACCGCCCGCAGCTCGCCGTCGTCGTCGAGGTGGAGGAGGTCTTCTTCCACTGCCCCAAGTCGTTCCGCCGGGCCGACGCCTGGAACCCGACCGCCTGGCGCCCCGACGCCGCCCCCGCCCCCGCCGACATCGCGCTCGCCCTCTGGCGCAAGGGCCAGGCCCGCGAGGAGGTCGTCGAGTACTACCAGCGGCCGATGTCGCGCGACGACCTGTACGACCCGAGCTGACCGTCGACCTCACGGAACTGCTTCGGACGCCGCTACGACCTGCCACCATGCCGACATGAACGTCGACGATCTGCTGAGCTACTTCGAGTCCGAGTCCACACCCCTGGTCCGCACCGACTTCTCCGACGACGACGCGTGGCAGCGAACCGTTGCGCTCGTGTCGGCCCCGATGCGGATCGACGACGACCCCAATGGGTCCAGCGACTACCGACCCAACATCGTGCCCATCGACGATCGAACCTTCGAGGGCCTCGATCCCGAGACTCTCGCGCTCGCGTACCGCGAGGACTGCGTGGGATACGTGCTCCTCGCCGACGCCACCACGATGGCCACACCCGATGACCCCACCGTGCTCTACGTCGACCTGGACGAAGATCCCGGCCGTTCCTTCCGCTGCGCCGCACCCGAGATCGCGTCGATCGAGGCCAACCTCTCGATCGCCAACATGGACTTCGAGGAGTTCGCAGACGCCGTCGGCGAGGACGGGGTCTTCCGCGGTTTCGAGGAGTGAGCCGAGGCGGCAGTTCGCTAACGCTGACCGCCACACGTAACCGACCGGTCTGGTGCGCACCGGCAGGGGTCCAGCTCGAGTTCCACGAGACGTTGCTCGAACTCGTCGGCACGCGAGCCCCAGGCATACAGTGCGGCCGCACTCGAGCACCGGGGTCACCGCCTTGCGCAGAGAGGGCGGCGTAGGACGGCAAATGCGTCATTCCGCCCACTTTGACGCGTTGGTGACCGAGTACAGGTCTGGCACAGGACCTCCAAACCTGGCGAAGGCCTTCGGGATCCACCATGAGACCGTGGTCGCCCACCTGCGTCGACAAGGCGTCCGCCTTCGGCGTGACTTACTGGAGCCGGAGAACATCCAGAGCGCGATCCAGCTCTACGACGACGTCTGGTCACTGGCTCGGATCGCGGCAAGATTCGGCACGACGGCAAACCCCGTGAGGGCAGTGCTTGTCGCGAACGGGGTTGAAATGAGGAAGCCCTGGGAGCGACCGGCCGGTCGCCCTGACTAGCCGTACGAAGACTGGGGAGCGCAGGGGCACCTGTGAGCATGGAACCAACTGACGCCCAGCCGGGCTTCTGGCCAGTCGCAGCACTCGCGGGAGGCGATCTGCGAGAAGATGACGGCGTGTGGACTGGAGCGCTTGGCGGACGGCAGATTGTGGGCAGCGAAGTACTGCGCAGTTACTGGACGCTTGCAGCGGAGCGGCAGCGGGTCTATCACGCTCGGCTTCAGGGTCAGGCTCCACCCTGGACCGAAGACCCAGTGGTGACTCAGTATCGGTTCACGAACGCCTATCGTGCGGCGGACAGAGTCTCGCAAGACTTGATCAAGGTGATCTACAGCGGAACGCAAGACCCGCAGAATGTCTTGCTCCGGGTCCTGTTGTTCCGCTTCTTCAACAAGCCCGAGACTTGGGCAGCGCTCGAGGAGGCGCGCGGGGAGATCACTGTTGACGACTTCGACGTTGAGCGATACTCGCGCATTCTTGACGACCGGCTCGCTCGCGGCCAACGCGTGTACTCGGCCGCCTACATCGTGCCGCCGCCGCCATTCGGCGAGCGCCGCAAGCACCGCAACCACTTGCGACTTATCGAGCACATGATGACGAGCGGCTTGGAACGTGACCTCGCCAGTGCTCCCTCGCTCGAGGCAGTCTTCTCCCGACTGATCAAGTTTCCGTCCCTAGGTCCATTTCTCGCCTATCAGTTGACGATCGACCTGAACTACTCGACTCTGATCGACTTCGATGAGGACGACTTCGTCGTCGCCGGGCCGGGAGCGCTCAGCGGTCTGGCGAAGTGCTTCCCCAACGCGGACCGCATTGATCCGGCTGACCTGATCCGAATGATGGTCGAGACGCAGGACGAGCAGCTCGACTTCTACGGGATTGACTTCGTTGATCTGTTCGGCCGACCGTTGAAGCTGATCGATTGTCAGAATCTGTTCTGCGAGACCGACAAGTACGCCCGTGTCATGCATCCGGAACAGCGTGGGCTCGGCAACCGCACGCGCATCAAGCAGCAGTTCTCGCCGAACGGCCGCCCGGCCGCTCCGTTCTTTCCGCCGAAGTGGGGTCTCGCGACCGTAACCACGGCCTGACTCATGCCTGCCTATGCGCAGGGATGTCAGCCGCCGATGAGGCCGAGCCGCCTGAGTTCACCCACCAGGAGCTCGTGGGTCTCCTCCTCGGCCAAGGCAGGGACGTGGATCACGGTCGTGGGACTCTGGTCGGCGATCGTCTGGTAGCCCCCTGACACTCCGTCAACGTTGTTGCTGTCGGCTTCGTACGTTTGGCGAAAGAGGAAGACGACGTCAGCAGACAGTGGCGCCCAGATGGCCTCTGTAAGGGCCCGGAAGGTGCGCTCGTCGATTCCGAGGTCGACTTCTCCCCTGCCGTACCAGCCGTAGGCCAGCGTTGACCACCACCAGCGGTCGAGAACAAGCGCGCCGCTCTTGGCCTTCGACGCAAGAGTTGCCATGGATTCGCTGTGGCAGGCAAGGTGAGCGAGCTGTCGTGCGAGGGGATCGGTCGGCCGGTTGTCTTGATCCTCCAGCAGTGCATAGACCCCGCCGGTGAATCCACTGAAGCCGGACGGCATGTGCACGAACGTCGTGCTGACCGGGTCGATTACCTGCCTCATCCGATCTAGCTGAGTGGACTTGCCGGCCTTGTCGAGGCCTTCAAAGACGACCACGCTTCCCTGCGCGAGAACCAGGGGGTTCGGTGACATTGCGCTAGCTCCCATGCTCAGCGGGTCGGAGGGGTGAAGCTGAGGCTGCGAGCGTCGAGGTCGGCGTGGAGCGTGCCTCCGCGGTGGTCGCGCAGCTCGCGGAAGGCTCGGTAGCCAGCGAGGATCGCGTACTCCCAGTCAGCCGCGCTTCGTTCAGCCACTTCCAGATGGCTGGTCATTCGTTGGCAGGCTTTGATGAGGTCGGCGGGCACGCGGTCGCTGGTTGCAAACAGACTGTGCTCGGTGGCGACGGAGAATACGTAGGCGGTCAGACCCTCCTCAAGGGCCGCTGAGCGACCTCCGTCCTGGATGCGGTCGGCGTCGCGATCACCCTTGCGCTTCACCTTGAGCAGGCCACGAAGGGTTGGGGACCATCCGAGGACTGCCATGTGTCCAAGGTGGAGTGCGTCGTGGTAGCGGTAATCATCGTTGTCGTCGCGGTTGTCGTCGAGTGGATCGCCAACGGCGTCAGTCCCGCGGTAGATGCGCACAACGGGGACTGGACGTGCACCGCGGTCAGTCTCAATGGTCTCGGTGAAGGTGATGTCGATCCGGCGCGGAAACTGCTCATCCTCTGGCCGTTCATCATCGAATAGCCGATGCGGAGGCGGGTTGGCGGGACGATTGAATCTGATCTCTGTCTTGTGGAGGTTGTCCTGGAGAATCTCATCGAGGTCGAGGTCGCAGCGGCGCGCGAGGGCGGCGGCGTACCAGGCGAGGTCGCCGAGCTCTTCGCGGACTTCGTCGCGAAATGCCCGGTAGCCGATGGTGTCGCGTTGCTGCTTCTTGTACTCGGCCGCAAGGTTTCCGACCTCGCCGGCGAGTCCGAGGAGGATCAAGGTGAGGTCATCGTCGGGCAGGATGTCGCTGGCAGCCGATCGGCGCTGATACTCACTGATATCCATTGCTTCCCTCTCTCTGCTTCAGGGTCGTTGGGTGACGACGACTGCCGCTTGGACGGCGTTTGCCACGAGATAGTCCAGGGGAAGCCAGCCGTAACCTGCCGCGCCCCAGGCTTCGGACCAGCTGTTGCGGATCAGCAGCCGTCGTCCTATGACGGGGTCCGTGGCGCATCCAACGACAAGTACTGCGTGGTAGTCGCCGGGCGGGCTGCGTATGTCGGGCACGTCGATCGAGCCGTCTGGGGCTGGGTTTTCGAACTCGTGGGTGACCTCGACGACCAGCACTAGGGGGTACCCCGCAGCAAGAGCATCCTCGATTCGATCTTCGACTCCGTCGTGCGAGGGTTCGAAAGTAAGCGTTCTGGCCTGCTGCCACGGCGGCGCGCCTGCTGTGGCGGGCGGGTCTTCGGTCCCGTACCCCAGGTTCGGGTTCCAAGGCCACTCGCTCAACGGAGGTTGGCCCGAACCCGCCAATGCGTCGCCGGCGTGGTTGAGATCCATGCCGTCGGGGTGGGTTTGGCCGCGCTGCGCGCAGTGCCACCAGATCGCCTCTGGCGCCTTGGCTGTGTCCACGCTCGAGGCCGATCCGCCGAGCGCATCGTGCGCGTGGCTGAGCGAGATCGGCACGCATAGTGGTCTCGGGCCTTGGCACATTAGCGGACTGGAGATTCGGCCGCGGAGATCGACGTCCGGGCGAGCCGCGGGAGCTTGGCCGGGAGCGGGAGCGTTAGTCACCGTCGAGCCCGCCTTGGTCACGACCCTGTGCCTCAGTTGGTTCGCCGTCGCCCCTGAACTCGGCGGCCACGCTGAGGTGGTGCTGCCGCCGGGCGATAGACGGCGCCCGCGCAATCGTGACGTCAATCTCGTAGGACTCTGCTGCGGCCGCGCTGGGGTCGTAGGCGGAGCTGTATACGAGGCGAACCGTATCGCGGCCTTCTCCGCTTGAGCGCAGCGCAAGGAGGCGGGTTCCGGTCCCGCCGACCAGGAGATCTGCAGCTGAGGGTGCTGTGGAATCGACCGCACCATGTGCGGGCGCGGGAGGCCTGCCAATCCCTGCTTGGAGCGGCTCACCACGTGCGATAGACCTGCGTAGCGCGCGCAGCTCCGACGGCCGGGCTGCAGTCCATGAGGAGCGATAGACGTCTTCCACGGCGCGGAGTCTGGGACCCGATTGGAGGACGAGGGTTTCATCAGCCTCACGGCCTAGCTCGTCTGTTTCCACGCCTACGGGCTCCGCGTCCGGCAGGATGCGCGTCGCTCCAGCGTTGCCACGGATGGCGAGCAGAGCGCGGTCGACGTCCTGGCGCGACCGGGCGGGAAGAGTGGCGGGCGGAGCCCAGCCCAGTTCGGGATCGGGCGTCTGAGCACCACTCTCGGTCGGCGGAGCCGGATGGACACGTCGCCGGGCTCGTGCCTGGAGATCATCCTCGGTGAGCCATTTGTAGCCAGTGGTGCGGTTCTCGGGCAGCATGACGACGATTTCGTCGCCTTCGGTCACGGCGATCGCACCGCCGGAGGAGCGAACGTCCACGGGCCAGACATCGACGTTTCCGGCCGGCCGGTGTCCCAGTGCGAGTTGCGCCTTGATGGTGGCGGGCTGGATCGCGAGCAACTCGTCTCGCTTGTTTCGACTGATCAGGTCGAGGTTGTCCAACTGGCGCACGACGGCTTCGTAGCTGGCGCCCATGTCGCGAGCCATCGAGTAGACCAACGGGCCTGTAGCTGTGGGCGAGTTGGTGACGCCGTACCGGCCGGCGGTGGCGTAGACCAAAGGCGGGGGCATGAGTAGCTGACTGGCAAAGATCTGGGCGAGTTGCTCGCGATCGTGCGTCGGGTAGTACAGATCCGCCTCAGTGTCGAACGCCGCTTCGTGATCGAGGACCCAGTGCCCGATCTCGTGTGCAGCGGTGTAGCGCTGGACGGCGGCACCCCGCTGGGTGCTGAGCATGATGCCGCCATCTCCGTGAGGAACCAACGCACCGAGGAGCGTCTTGAGGTTGTTGAAGACGAGCTCGAGGTCGAGCTTCTCGATCAGTGCGAAGACGTCGACCGGCGCGTCCTGCGGAACGTCAAGTTCACGCAGGAGGGCATCCGCTTCTTGTAGCGCGTGACGGCGCGCCTGCATCGTGACCACACTCAGTCTCCATCGACAACGGGTCGCGTGCGTGCCGTCCGGGCTCGAGGCTTGGAGGTCTGTTGAGCTTTTGCGGCGGCCAAGAACTCGGCAAACCGGAGCACCTGCTCCTTGTCCTGCGGCGAGAGCTCCGCGGTCGCTCGGAAGAGCGCGCCGTTGTCGCCGACAATTTCAGCGTCAGGTTCCTCGCCGAGAATCCACGCCACACTGCGGCGGTAGATCCGAGCGAGTCTGCGGAGCTCTAGCGCACCTACGTTCCGTTTCCCTGCCTCCATCGCGATAACGCTGGTCCGCTGGATCCCGAGCGCGCCTGCAACGTCCTCTTGGGTCAGACCAAGAGTCTCGCGAGCACTCCTTAGCCGTTGCCCCACTGCCTGCTGTTCGTTCAGGTCCATGTTCATCTCCTTCCGATTGGCTCGTCGACTCTGGCGCCGGCCATCACAGGGTTTCAGAGGCGTGGTTCGCGCAGCACCAGGTTGCAATCACGAAGGCGGTGGCGAGGTCGCCCTCGTGGCTGATCGACAGGCTCAGCGACACGCCTGCCTGTTGGGCGAACGCGTCCGCTGTTCCTGACAGTCGGAGCTGGGGGCGCTGGCCTTCGTGGGCGAGGACCTCGATGTCAAGCGGATCGACCTCTCCTATGCCGTGACCCAGCGCCTTCATGACGGCCTCTTTGGCCGCCCATCGCGTTGCGTACCTTGCTGGAGAGTCGCCGCAGTAGGCCTGTTCTGCGGGGCTCCAACACAGGTCGCGGTAGGTCTGACCAGATGCCTCGAGCATGGAGGCCATCTGGGTGATGCTCACCATGTCTACGCCGGCGTCAGTGGCACACATGTCTACTGCACCGCGCTGGCGGCAGTGATCAGTTCGGCCACGCCGGCCTTGGTGTAGTTGCTGTGCTCTGCATCCGCGAAGGTTGCATTGACCATCAATTCCCCAACGCCGTAGCCGCTCTGTTGAGCGAGGAACCCGAGCAGTCGGCTGAGTCCGAGCAGATTGCCGTAGGCCTTGGTCACCAGATATTGATGTCGGTAGGTGGCGGCCATGCTGATGCGGTTCTGGTACAGCGTGAGATCTACATGGACCAGACACGGGAATCCATATTCGCGCAGGTCGCTGGCTGCGTAGACCTGGAGACCCTCTGGCATGTCGAACCGGTCAGCTTCTCCTCCGACCGCGATGTCCTCAAGATTCCGCTGGCTGACATTCCGTGTGCGCGCGCTACGGAAGTGCTTGATTCGGTCGGCGAGCTGGTTCCTCCCACCTCCCGTCTTGCCGGGCCAGCTGACCATCCGTCCGAAGTAGGTTCCATTCCGGTTTGCCGTGTCGGTCGTCAGGACAGGCAGCATTTCCCCGTAGCACTCGTAGAGGTCTGCGGCACTTGCGTCCAGCTTGGCCAGCGCATCGTCGTCCATGTCGGGACTGAAACTGAGTCCAGTGTCGGCGTAGACCTCGTGCGGGAACAGCGTGCCCGAGACCGTCTCGACGGGCTGTACGCGCACCTTCTTTCGCGGTACCGCCATGACACCATCTAGTGCTGCGCGGATCGTGTCGGTTTCGGGTGCCAGCGGGTCCTTGACCGTCGTGATCACGTTGACTGCGTGCCCACCTTCGTAGGCAACTCGTTCCAGGGTGCGCAGCCATGCCTCACTGATGTTGACAGCAGGCTCGATGTAGACGCTCATACCAGGGTGCCTTCCGAATCGGCGTTGATCACTGATCTCAGGAGCCCGGTGAGTCCGCCCAGGCTGCGAAGTGACTCGAGGTCCTTCACGCGCGACAGGTTCACGAGCTTGCGACGCCCGTATGCCTGGGAGACCCGGCCGATCAGCCAGACCGCAACTTGGCTGCTGATCCGCGCTGTTCCATCGGGATGCATCTCCCCCGCCGCAAGTTCCTGCGTGGGGCGGTTCGTCATCGCGGCCCAAAGCTCCAGCAGGGTGGCGGACATCGCGGTTGCGTCCGCGATCCGCAGATCGGCGCGCCCGAGCCCCGGCACTGCGGCTACGCGCTGCGCCAAGGTCAGGCCCGGCCGAGCAGCCTTCGTCGTCGGCGCAGGAACGGTGGACACGGCGGACACTGACCGAGGAAAGAAGCTCCCTCCGCTCGCCTTCGCGTCCGACGCCACGTCCGATGTCATGACTTTAATGTCGCATTTTCCGACATCGGATGCAAGGGCTTCCGCTCAGGAAGTTGACGCGCCCCGGCCTGATTCCTCGCCGGGTCGGGGGGCGCGGGTGCTCGGCCGCCACGTACGCTCCTGGACGTGGGTTTCGCAACACACCCCGTCGGAGGTCGACGCCCGACTGGGCGAGATAGCTGGCTTGTTCCTCGCCTGCCGTGATGCGTTCTTCAACACGGCAGACCGGTTCCACGGGATTCCAGAGCCAGGTTCCGGCGCCGCGACGGCCACGTTGGACCTACCGTCGCCCGACCCGGCAATTACCGAACCGCGCGGAGAGACCGGGCATCGGCTCATCGCCGAAGTCGTCCAGACCTACCTACTCACGGCGAGCGGCCAGCTCGGTGCGCTTGCCAGCCTGTACGCGAGTGGCGAGGTCATCTTCCCGACGCCAGCCCTCATCCGCTCAGTCATCGAAAACTGCGCTCACGCGGTGTGGGTGCTCGGCGAGGACCCCGACGAACCGTCGGACGACCGGCTCGCCCGCGCCTATCTGGAGGAGATTCTCAGCGCGGAGGAGGCGAAGAAGAATGCCGGCCGATTGCACGCCAAGACGCACCCGTCCTATGTCCGGGCAAGCGCATACTACAAGGCACTGAAGAGCGAGATCCTTCAGCGGTTCCCCGGGGCGACGCGCGAGTCACCGGGTGCCCGGACACTAAACGGACAAACCCTGCCGAGCCTCAAGGCCGCCGTCGAAGGGATGTACGAACTGACCAGGACCTTCGGCGGAACCATCGACGGGCGCACCGGAACCGGCATCTACGGCATCCTGTCCAACCAGACCCACCCGACCCTCTACGCCGCCCGTGAGCGACGTGTCTGGGCCGAGAATCCAGCGGCAGGCCACCACGAGGCGCTTCTCCGCATCGACATCGGGCCACGGAAAACGATGCGCGAGCGGCCCTGGCGCCTTGTACAACGCGCTGAACTACACGACGTCCTACTTCGGGTGGCCGACCGCCGTAGTTGATGAACTCACCGGGTTCATAGAGGAAACCATGCCCACGTTCTTCGTGTGAGACAGCGAGATGCGAAAGCGGCCCCGGCTCGCGCCGGGCCGCTCGCTGCCTCTACGGCGCAGTCGTCCGGGTCCGACCCCTCGCCGGCGCGTAGCCCATCGGGACGAACTGCTGGTGCCGACGGGTAGGTCGCTCGGCAAGCCACGCCCGGATGAGCAGGCCGACGCTGACCGGAACCACCGCAGCAAAACTTGAGTGCCGTCCAGATCAGGGCCAGAACGAGGGTCTGCTGCACGAACGGGTGACAGTCGCGTCCAACCGCCGCGAGCGGGACTCGCCTTGCTCGCCGCCGACCAGGGACCTGCGTGCCAGAGTGTTTGCCATGTCGACGAGCGAAGAAACTCGGGCTGCCTTCTGCCGGTTCTGCGGGGGACCCGCCGTAGCCAAGTACAGAGTTCATCGGTTCGATCAGGGTGACGAGGAGGAGCTCGTCGAGGAGCTGTGCGAAGCGCTCTGCCCAGACTTCATGAAGGAGTACGCAGCACGACACCCGTCGCAACAGCCCGATCAGACATAACGTTGTGCCCCCTGGTTAGCGTGGACCTCGCTGCCCGTGCAAAGAACGGATTGGCGAGCCAGCGCGCGCCATCAGGGTCTGCTGCGCGACTCGTGACGGTTGCGTCAAACCGCCGCGATCGACCGCCTTGAAACAGGCCGCGTGGCCTGCCGACTCCGCCGAAGACTACGAGGTCGATACAGCTGCGCAGATCGCGACGGTCTGCGACGCCAAGGAGGGGCGTTCAGCACTCGATGACATTCACCGCCAGCCCACCCCGCGACGTCTCCTTGTACTTGATGTGCATATCCCGGCCGGTGTCGCGCATGGTCTTGATGGCCTTGTCGAGGGAGACCTTGTGGGAGCCGGTGCCGTTGAGGGCGAGGCGGGCGGCGTTGATGGCCTTCACCGAGGCGATCGCGTTGCGCTCGATGCAGGGGATCTGGACCAGGCCGCCGATGGGGTCGCAGGTGAGGCCGAGGTTGTGCTCGATGCCGACCTCGGCGGCGTTCTCGACCTGGGACGGCGAGCCGCCGATCACCTCGCACAGCGCGCCCGCGGCCATGGCGCAGGCCGAGCCGACCTCACCCTGGCAGCCCACCTCGGCGCCGGAGATCGAGGCGTTCTCCTTGAACAGGATGCCGATGGCGGCGGCGGTGAGGAGGAAGCGGACGACGCCGTCGTCGTCGGCGCCGCGGACGAAGCGGCTGTAGTAGTGCAGGACCGCGGGGATGATGCCGGCGGCGCCGTTGGTGGGGGCGGTGACGACGCGGCCGCCGGAGGCGTTCTGCTCGTTGACGGCGAGGGCGTAGAGGTTCACCCAGTCGATGACGTCGAGGGGGTCGCCGTCGCCGCGGGCGTTCAGGTCGGCCGACAGCTGGGGGGCGCGCCGCGGGACCTTGAGACCGCCGGGCAGGACACCCTCGGCGGCGCAGCCCTCGCGCACGCACTCCTGCATCACCGCCCAGATCTCCAGCAGCCCGGCGCGCACCTCCTCCTCGCTGCGCCACGACAGCTCGTTGGCCAGCATTACGTCGCTGATCCGCAGGCCCTCGCGCTCGCAGATCTCCATCAGCTGCGCGCCGGTGGTGAACGGGTAGCGCACCTCGGTGGAGTCGAGGACGACGCGGTCGGCGCCGACGGCGTCGTCGTCGACGACGAACCCCCCGCCCACCGAGTAGTAGACCCGTTCGCGCACGACCTCGCCGTCGGCACCGTAGGCGAGGAAGCGCATGCCGTTGGGGTGGGCCGGCAGCGACTTGCGCCGGTGCAGCACCAGGTCCTTGTCGGGGTCGAAGCCGATCGCGCGGACGCCGGCGAGCCGGATCGTGCGGTCGGCCCGCGCCTCCTCGAGGCGGCTCTGGGTGGCGACCGTGTCGACGGTCGCCGGGACCTCGCCTTCCAGCCCGAGCACCACCGCTCGCTCCGAGCCGTGCCCGTGGCCGGTGGCGCCCAGCGAGCCGAAGAGCTCGACCTTCACCCGATCGACGTCGTCGAGCAGACCGTCGGCGACCAGGCCGTCGACGAACGTCTTGGCCGCCCGCATCGGCCCCACGGTGTGGGACGACGACGGCCCGATGCCGATCGAGTACAGGTCGAAAGCGCTCAGCGCCACGTTGTCCCCCAACCCGTCCGACGTGGCCTCATCACTGGACGATAGCCCCGCGAGGCGAATTGGACGAGCAACCCGTCGTACCGCCGGCATAGCCCGATCGGGCCATGCGTCACGGCGATCGGACAGAGGTGGTGCGTTCTCCGACGCGGTCGCCGTCCGGCGCCCAGGCTGATGCTCCGCCACTCGCCAAGGAGATCTCGGATGAACGACCACCCTGCCCAGCCAGGCCCCGCCAACCAGCCCCCGCCTCCCCCGGGCATGTATCCCGATCCCGAAGGATCGGGGTACCGACGCTGGTGGGACGGCCGCCAATGGCATCCGGTCCAAGCAGCGCCCGGGCCGGCCCCGACCGCGGCCGGCGGCAGCAGGTTCGCCGGCTGGGTGAAGGCGCACCCGAAGACGACGGCCGGAATCGCCGCCGCTGCCGTGATCGCGGCCATCGCCGGCGGGATCGGAGGCGAGGAGGACGCGACCAAGAACGACACCGCCGGCGACAAGCCGACCCAGAACGTTCAGATCGACGACGACTCCGAGGCGACGGTCGAGGAGGTCCGCGACGACGAGCCCGCAGCCGCGCCGGCGCCTGAGCCGATCGACACCGACGGTGACGGCGTGACCGACGATGCCGACTACCGCCCCCAGGACCCGAAGGTGCGGACCGCCGACGACGTCGACACCGACAAGGACGGCGTCCCGGACCACGAGGATGCATTCCCCCGCGACGCCGACTACAGCAAGGACTCCGACGGCGACCGCGTCGCCGACAGCCTGGACGACTTCCCCCAGGACGAGCGCTACTCGACGGACTCCGATGGAGACAGCGTGGCCGACTCGGTGGATGCCTTCCCCGCGGACCCCGGCCGCTCCGAGGTCTCGGTCGCCATGGAGAACGCGCTGGAGTCAGCCGAGAACTACCTGGACTTCATGGCGTTCAGCCGTCTCGGGCTGATCGACCAGCTGTCGTCGGAGTACGGCGACGGCTTCAAGGTCGAGGACGCCACCTGGGCCGTCGACCAGCTCGACGTCGACTGGAGGGAACAGGCGGTCGCGTCGGCGAGGAACTACCTCGACCTCATGTCCTTCTCCCGCGCCGGCCTCATCGAGCAGCTCTCGAGCGCGTACGGCGAGCAGTTCACCCTCGAGCAGGCCACCTACGCCGCGGACAAGGTCGGCCTGTAGCGACGACAGCACGACACCGAGCCGTTACGGACGAAACCCGACTGCCATCGGCGCCCGGCTGCCGCGGCCGTCGGTCTGGGGTGCCACGCCGCTTGACGAGCAGGCCAGCGCTACCAGATTGTATGCAGATCCTGCTGCATCCTGACTTGTGAGCGGGACGAAGCCCCCTCCATCTCCACGACTTGTATACGGAGCGTCATGCGCAAGGGATACGTAGACGGATCGACCGGCCAGGTGCACTACCGCTGGGTGGGTGAGGACGGACCCGTCGTCGTGCTACTGCACCAGACCGCCTCCTCCTCGCGCATGTACGAGCGGTTCATGGCCGCGATGCCCAGCGGGTACCGGCTCATCGCGCTGGACACCCCCGGGTTCGGCGCCAGCGACCCGTATGCCGCGCAGCCGAGCACCGCACAGCTGGTGGCCGCGCTGGCCGAGGCGGTCGCCGCCCTCGGCCACGACCGCTACCACCTCCTGGGCCACCACACGGGCGCGGCACTGGCGTGCGAGTGGGCCGCCGGGCACGGGGAGGCGGTGCGGTCGCTGGCGATGATCGGGGGGCTCGCCATGGGTGCCGAGGCCCGGGCGAACTGGCTGGCGGGCGTGTCCGACGCTCCCCTGAGCGCCGACGGCGCACACCTGCTCCGAGCCTGGGAGCGGGTCGCGGGCATCGACGCGGTGCCGGTGGCGTCGCCGCCGGACGTCGACCTGCGTCATCGGGAAGCAGTCGACGTGCTGATCGCCTCACCCCGGTGGCCCGAGGCCTACCGGGCGGTGTTCTCTCAGGACTTCGAGGCGCACCTGGAGCGGGTGGGCTGCCCCGCGTTGCTGATGTCGGGCACCGAGGACATCCTGTGGCCCTACTTCGAGGCCACCGCGGCGTCGAAGCCGGACATGCGCACCGACGTGCTTCCCGGCGGCGCCTACGCGCTGGACCAGCACACCGAGGCCGTCGTGACGATCTACCTCGACTTCCTCACGGGCCTGCGCACCGCCTGACGAACGCCGCCCTTCGCACCCCGACGCCGCATGGGGTGCGAAGGGCGGAAGGGCCGCTCAGCCCCAGATCTCGTCGCAGTAGGACACGTTGAAGTTCTTCGCCCATTCCTGCGGGTCGTCGATCCCCCAGCGGTCCACCCAGTTCTGGGCGTGCTCGTGGATGATCGGATCACCGAAGAACCGCTTGCCACCGGCGTCGAACGCCTCGAAGTCGTCGACGTAGAGCAGGTCGAAGTGCTTGAACCACTCCTGCCCCTGCACGTTCTTGGTGACGACGAAGTTGGTGTACTCCTGGATGCGGTCGTTCTGCCGGAACTTCCCGTAGTCGATGGTCCGGGTGAACTCCCGGTACTCCTCCAGATCGCTCCCCGGCTTGATGTTGTAGGTGAGCAGAACCAGCTTGCGTGCCATCTTTCCTCCTGGGTGGTGGGTGTCAGTCGAACTGCTGGATCGCGGTCTTGGCCTCCAGGACCGGGCGGATGTGCTCCTGGGCCAAGGCGACGTGCGCCGGGTGCGAGGTGTACTCGCGCCACGACTGCTCGTCACGGAAGGTCATGTGGAAGTAGACGTGGGCGTTGCCCTCGGCCAGGCCCGCGTCCGCCGACACCTCGATCGACTCCAGGCCGGGGATCTCATCCGGCAGGGCGCGCAGCCCGTCGATGATCGCGTCGCGCTGCTCGGATGTGGCGGAGCCGGCCAGGGTGAGCATCACGTGGTGGTGGAGCAAGGGTCCTCCTTCGAGTCGGGTTCCGGGGTGTCGCGGAGCAGCCGCAGCACGGCCTCCGGCGTCAGGGGCAGCCGGTCGACGCGGACGCCGTACGGGGCGAGTGCGTCCTCCACCGCCGCGGCGATCGCTGCCGGTGCGGCCATCCGGCCGCCCTCGCCGACGCCCTTGACCCCGCGGTAGGTGAACGGCGACGGCGTCTCGAGGTGGCCGAGCCGGATCGGCGGGACGTCGAGGAAGGTGGGGACGAAGTAGCTGCGCAGGTCGCGCGCCCGGGGCTGCCCGGCGGCGTCGTACTCGAGCGCCTCCGAGAGCGCCGTGCCGATCCCCTGGGCCACGCCACCCACGACCTGGCCCCGGACGGCGTCCGGGTTCACCACCGTGCCGCAGTCGTGGAGCACGTAGTAGTCGAGGAGGTGCACCTGCCCGGTCGCGGTGTCGACCTCCACCACCGGAATGTGCACGGTGTGCCCGATGATCGGGCAGAAGCTCCCCCAGTCCGCGGAGGTCGCGCCGTCCACCGGACCCACGGGCATGGTCGCCATCGGATGGTCGTAGGTGAAGGTGCTCTCGAGCCCACTGCGGATGCCGTCGGGCAACGACAGGGCCTGCGTGTTGGCCAGCGCCGCCACGGCGGCGAGGGAGGCGAAGCTCGACGGTGCGCCTCGTACGGCGTACCCGCCGCGCTCCCGATCCCACTCGAGGTCGTCCTCGGCGCACTCGAGCAGGCGCGCCGCGAGGGGCCGGACCTGCTCGAGCACCTCGCGGGCGGCGCCCGCGACTGCGCCGGACAGCATCACCGTGAGCCGGCTCGCCGAGGGGCCCATGGCCGGCCCGGCGACCGAGGTGTCCAAGCGCGAGACGACGACGCTCTCGACAGCGACCCCGAACTCCTCGGCGGCGATCGTGGCCGCCACGGTCTCGGTCGGCGTGCCGAGCGAGGGTGAGTGGAGCGCGACGCGCACGGTGCCCTGGGCATCGATCCGTACCGTGGCGGTCTCTGCCGCGGTGGTGCCCCGCCCGGGCTCCTGGTCGAACATCACCCACAGCGCGGTGCCGCCCTGGACGCTGCGCTCCTGACACGTGACGACGCCGATGCCGATCGCCCGTCCCTCGGTGCGGGCCTCGCGCTGGCGCTCGCGCCACTCGGCGTACCGGGACTCGGCCAGCGCCTTGTCCAGCGCCGCCGGATAGTCACCGGAGTCGTAGACGTTGCCGGTCACGGTGCGGTGGGGGAACCGATCCGGCGTCAGGAGGTTGCGTCGGCGCAGCTCGACCCGGTCGATGCCCAGCTCGTCGGCGGCGGCGTCGACGAGCCGCTCCAGCATGAAGTTGTACGCCGTGCCGCCGAAGCCGCGGTAGGCCGCCTGCGGCACCTTGTTGGTCACGACGGCGGTGAACCTCATGCCGACCGCGGCGATGTCGTAAGGGCCTCCGGCCTGGGCGAGCGGCTCGGCGTTGTTGATCGGGCCGAGCACGAAAGCCGAGCCGTAGTCCTCGACCACCGAGAACCGGAGGCCGCGCATCGTGCCGTCCTCGTCGAGGGCGAGCTCGGCGTCGTAGCTGCGGTCCTCTCCGTGGTTGTCGCCGCCGACGAGGTTCTCGACGCGGTCCTCCAGGTAGCGCACCGGACGCCCGGTGGCCCGCGAGAGCAGCGCGCAGACCACCATCGCGCGCGGCTGCCAGAACTTCGCCCCGAACGAGCCTCCGATGTCTCGCGGGATCGCGGTGATCCGGGCCGGCGCCAGGCCGAGTGTGGCGCCGAGCGTCCAGAGCAGGACGTTGCTCTGATGGTTGCTCCAGAAGGTCAGCTCCTGCGAGCCGCGCTCCCACCGGGCCACGCAGCCGAAGGGCTCCAGCGCGGCACCGGTCTGCCGCGGCCAGCGGAGCCGGCGCCGCACCACGTGCGCGGCCCGGGCGAACTCGGCCTCCACCTCGCCGAAGTCGTAGGAGCGCTCCATCAAGACGTTGCCGGGGAGGCTCTCGTGCACGAGCGGCGCACCCGGCGCCATCGCCTCGGCGGGCGTCGTGATCGGCGGGAGGACGTCGTAGCGCACCCGCACCAGGGACGCGGCGTCCTCGGCGATCTCCCGGCTCGTGGCCGCCACTGCGACGACCGGCTCGCCCACGTGCCGGACCTTGTCGGCCGCGAGGGCAGGCATCGGCACCGGAAGCGGCGGGCGGTGCATGGCGGCCATCGTGAACACCGGCTGGGTGGCCGCGGCGACCTCGGCGCCGGTGAGCACGGCCCGGACTCCGGGAACCGACCGCACCGCGGCGACGTCGACCCCGACCACACGGGCGTGGGCGTGGGGGCTGCGGACCAAGGCGACGTGCAGCATGCCGGGAAGCTGCAGGTCGCCGACGAACCGGCCCTCGCCGCGCACGTGGCGCGCCGACTCCACCGTCGCCCGCGGCGTCCCGACCACGCGCGGGCCCGCGCCGGTCATGCGCCGCCCTCCCGCAACCGGGCGCGCTCGGCGCACCCGGCACAGCCGGCGCACTCGCGGACCCGCCGCGCGGCAAGCAGGACCGCCTCGACGATCTGGTCGTAGCCGGTGCAGCGGCACAGGTTGCCGTGCATCCAGTCGCGGACGCGGTCGGGCGCCGGGTCGGGGTCCTCGTCGAGCAGTGCCTGAGCGGTGAGCAGCATCCCGGAGGTGCAGAAGCCGCACTGGAGACCGTGGGCGTCGCGGAAGGCCTGCTGCAGATGACCGATGCCCCCGTCGGGGTCGGCCAGACCCTCGACGGTGACGACGTCGCGGCCGTCGACCTGGACGGCGAGGACCAGGCAGCCGCGCTCGGGGAGTCCGTCGACCAGCACGGTGCAGGCGCCGCAGCTGCCGTGCTCGCAACCGAGCCTCGTCCCAGCCAGGCCCCAACTCTCACGCAGCGTGTCCGCGAGGCTGGTGCGGTCCTCGACGGCGGCCTCGTAGGCCAGCGCGTTGACCGTCGCTCGCACCGTCCTCGTCATGACGCCTCACGCTGCGTCGAGACACCGCGCGATCCGAGCTCGGCCAGTGCGCGCCGGGCCAGCGTCGGCAGGACCTGCCGGCGATACCAGCCGCTGGCCTTCTCGTCGTCGTAGGGGTCGATGAGGGACGCCGCCTCGGCGAGCATGCTCTCGGCCGCGGAGTCCGCGCCGCCGACCAGCACCAGCCGTCCTGCGGCGCCGAACAGCGCGAGCCGGACGTCGCGCCCCGCGGCCGCGGCCACCGCACCGGCGATGGGCCAGGTCAGGTGCGTGCGCCGGACCAGCTGGAACCCGCACGACCCCGCTGCCACCGGGATCCGCAGCCGGACGATCAGCTCGCCGGGCTCGAGGACCGTCGCATTCGCTCGGCGTTGGAGCTCGCCGGCGGGAAGCGTCCGCTCGGTGGTCTCGACGTCGGTCCCCAGGACGGCGAGGGTGGCGGGCAGCTGCGAGGACGGGTCGGCCCACGCGAGGCTTCCCCCCAGAGTGGCTCGGCTGCGGATGCCGACCGCGCCGACACTGGCGAGGACCCGCCGCAGCAGCGGCGCCGCCTCGACGACCAGCGGGGAGCGCTCGACCTCGAGCATTGAGACCCCGGCACCGATGTGGATCGCGCCCGCTCCAACCTCGATGCCGCGCAGCTCGGGCAGTCTGGTCAGGTCGACCAGGATGCCCGCCTCGCGCTCGCCGAGTCGCAGCGCCGGGATCAGGCTCTGCCCCCCGGCCAGGGCGGTCGCCGTCGCGTCCGCGCGGAGCAGCGCCGAGGCGGCATGCAGGCTCGCCGGCCGCTCGTAGCGAAGAGGCGGGAGTTTCATCGAGAGTCCTGTCGCTGGAGACGGGACCTCGCATGCTTGCATACAATTTACGGGTTGCCTAGCCCCGGTTCCGCCTCAGCATCCAGTAGCAGGCGTCCAAGTTGTATACTTTGATTCCGAGTGCTCCAGACCCGACCTCACCAGGTGCGCGCCGGAGGCGACTTGACCTCGAGCCACACCGCGCCCTGCTCCAGTGCGGTCATCGAGTGCTCGACCCCCGGCGGGTGACGGAAGCCGTCGCCGGGGCCGAGGACGAAGCGCTCGCCGCCGATCACGGTCTCGGCGCCGCCGGAGACCAGGTAGCCCACGCTCTCGTGATCGTGCACGTGCGGCGGCGAGCACTGCCCGGCCGGCATGTGCACCTCCAGGAGGATCATCTCGCTGCCTTCGGCGAGCACGCGCACCTGCGCCGGGGTCAGCAGTGGGGTGTCCTCCACCTTCGTGATCGAGTGATGCTCCGCCGCGGCATTCGGGACCACCAGGTGGTCGACGGGATTCAAGGTCAACGGGCCTCCTCCATCGGGCCGCAGGCGGATCCTCCGCCCGCGGGTGCGGTGTTCCGTCCGGCAGTCGGGTGCACCTTGACCACCGGCGACGGATGCTCTTATTGTATACAATAAGGAAGCCTTCCTCACAAGGCCGCTCCGGCGCGCCAGGCCTACGAAAGGGAACAACGTGAACCGCACAGCCGACGTCGTGGTGATCGGTGGAGGTGTCATCGGCACGTCCGTGGCCTACTTCCTCAGCAGCGCTGGAGCCGACGTGGTCGTGGTGGAGAAGGAGGAGATCGCGGCCGGCGCCAGCGGGCACGGCCCGGGCTTCTTCAACGCCTTCGGAGGCGACTTCTCCCCCGGCGACCACCTCGCGATCGGGCTCGAGAGCATCCGGCTCATCCGCGAGCACATGCCCAATCTGGAGCAGTACCAGGAGGAGCCGAACTGGTTCAACGATCGGCCAGGCCTGGCGCCCGCGTTCTCTGAGGACGCCCTCACTCACCATCAGCAGATGTACGCCGCCAGCGGGCCGCAGCTGGAAGCGGCCGGCGCGGGGGCCGAATGGCTGGACGCCGCTGAGATCAGGGCCCAGGAGCCGCTTCTCGGGCCCGACGTGCTGGGCGGCTACCTCTTCCCGTCGGTCATCCAGGTCGACGGCTGGAAGCTGGCCCGGATGTACATGTCGGCGGCCCAGGCCGAGGGGGCCCGGCTCGAGAGGGCGGAGGTCACGGGGTTGACCTGGACCGACGAGACGGCGACCGGCGTCGTGCTGTCCGACGGCTCGACGATCTCCTGCCACCACGTCGTCGTCGCGATGGGCTCGTGGACGCCGGCCGCGTCGGTGTGGCTCGGCTTCCCGCTGCCGATGTGCAACCTCAAGGGACAGCTGCACATCCTGCAGGTTCCCGGCGGCGTCGACCTGAAGCACCACGTCATCGAGCGGATCGCGCTCATGCAGTACCCGAACGGCGACCTGCTGCTCGCGGCCACGCCGGACCCAGCTCCCGGCGGAGGGCTCCGACCCACGGATGCATACATCCGGCCGCTTTTCGAGAAGCACGCGCTGCCGGAGGACACCACGCTCCTCTACGAGACGGGCCTGAGCAGGTTCCCGTTCCTCAAGGACGCCGAGGTCGTCGACGACCTGGCCGGCGGGCGACCGATGTCGGTCGACCTGCTGCCGATGATCGGCACCACGCCGGCGATGTCGAACGTGCACATCGCCTCGGGTCACGGTCGCAAGGGGATCCACCTCTCGGCCGCCACCGGCAAGCTGGTCTCGGACCTGGTTCTCGACGGGAAGACCGAGCTGGCGCTCAACGTCGATGCCTACTCACCGCGGCGGTTCATGCCGCCCAAGATGTGAGCGAGCCCGGACACCGCCCCAGCCGCCACGAGGGCCTGCGCCGAGACTCGCTCGGCGCGGGCCCGCGCCGCGTCACTCGGTCTCCACGGGCTCGACGCTCTCGCAGGCCTCGAGCAGCGCCGCCTCGGAGAGTCCCTCGCCGCTGAGCTCGGCCACGACACGTCCGTGATTGAGCACGAGCACCCGGTGACAGATCGCCGCGATCTGCTCGTGGTCCCCGGAGAACACGACCACCGCCGTCCCCTTCGCGGCGAGGTCGGTCACCTGCTCGAGCAGCTCCTTGCTGGCTCCGGCGTCCACGCCCTGGGTCGGCTCGTCGACGAGCAGGACGTCGGGCTCGCCGAACAGCCACTTGCTGAAGACGATCTTCTGCTGGTTCCCGCCGCTGAACTGACGCATCGCCTGGTCGGGCTTCATCGGCCGCACGCCAGAGCGCTCCAGCAGGCCTACGGCCGCGCCGCGCTCCTTGCGCCACTGCACGCGTCCCTTGCTGCGGAAGCGATCGAGCGAAGGCAGGGTGACGTTCTCCGCCGCCGTGGCGTCCAGCCAGCACCCGTCGCGGTGCCGGTTCCCGGGGACAAGTGCCACTCCGGCCCGGATCGCGCCACGGACATCGCCGGTGACGTCGCCTGCACCGGTCACGGTGACCGAGCCGGACCGAGGTGCCTTCGCTCCCGAGAGCAGCTGCGGCAGCTCCTCCTGGCCCATGCCGGCGAGTCCGGTGACACCGACGATCTCCCCCGCACGGACGTCGAGCGAGAGGTCCTGCACGACCTCGCCGGACACGTCGCGGGCCGCCATCCGCACCTCCGCGTCGTCGCGAACCGCGCTCGGGTCGGGATAGAAGTCCTGGAGGCGGCGTCCGAGCATGTGCGCGACGAGGTCGCCTCGCGAGAGCCCGGCGGTGGGCGCGCTGATGACGTGCTTGCCGTCTCGCAGCACGGTGACGGCGTCGCAGTACTCGAGCACCTCGCCGAGACGATGGCTGATGAACAAGACCGTCGAGCCGAGGGCCGCCACCCGCCTCATGAAATCGGTGACCCTGGCCGCCTCGGTCCGGGAGAGGTAGGCCGTGGGCTCGTCGAGGATGAACAGGTGGTGTTCGAGGTCGTGCGACATCAACCGCATCGCACGCACGATCCCGATGAGAGCGTGCTCGGCCGGGCTCAGGTCGGCGACCATCGCGTCAAGGGGGATGTGGACGCCCAGGCGCTCGAAGCCTGCCCGGTAGGTCGCCCGCTCCCTGCGGACGTTCACCGGGGAGAGCAGCCGGGTCCCGTACTTCGCGTTCGCGCCGAGGTTCTCCAGCACCGTCATGGTGCCGACGAGACCGACGTCTTGGTGGATGACCGCGATGCCGTGCTCCCCCGGGGAGTGCACCGGCAGGCTCAACTGCCGGCCGAAGACCGTGATCTCGCCACCGTCCGGCCGGTGGTACCCGGTAAGGCACTTGACGAAGGTCGACTTGCCGCAGCCGTTCTGGCCGACCAGCGCATGGACCTGTCCGGCGGGCACCGCGAGGTCGAGTGGAGCCAGCGCCGGCACGCCCGCGAACGACTTGGAGAGCCCCCGGACGACGAGGGCGTCGTCTCCGCCCGTCGTCATGATCGCTCGCCGGAGCGGCGGCCGGCCAGCCGGGCCAGCGCGACGGCGAGCATCAGCGCCACGCCGTTGAAGACGTTGTTGACCCACGACTGGGCGCCCATGAGCTGCAGCGCGGTGATGCCCACGACGAGCAGGTAGAGCGCCACCATCGTGCCGAGCGCGTTGAACCGGCCGACGGTGATCGTGGTCGCGCCGAGGAACACCGCGGCGAACGGCGAGAGCAGGTACTGGTTGCCGATGCTGGGATCGATCGCGCCCAGGTTGCCCACCAGGAGGATGCCGATGACCGAGGCCATGAGCCCCGACACGACGAACGCACCCGTACGGATCCGGCCGACGTTGATGCCGGCGAGCCGTGCGGAGTCCCGGTTGCCGCCGATGAACAGCAGGTAGCGCCCCAGCGGCGTCCTCTCGTAGACGTACCAGAGCACGGCGACCAGGATCCACGCGTACCAGGTGGTCATCGGGAGGCCGAGCAGCTTGGCCCGCGACAGTTCGACGAAGAGGTCGGGCACGCCTACCACCACCCGCGAGTCGGTGATGGCGTAGGCGGCACCGGTGAATGCGGTGAACATGCCGAGGGTGGTGATGAACGAGTCGACGCCGACGCCGACCACCAGCAGCGCATTGACCATCCCGACCAGGACGCCCATGGCCAGCGCGGCGAGGATGGCCACCGCGGGGCCGGCGCCCTTCTCGGACAGCACCGCGACGGTGGCGGCGCTGGCGACCATCACCGACGCGATGGACAGGTCGAAGTCGCCGGTGCGCAGCACCACCGTCGCGGCGAGCGCCAGCAGCAGGACGATGGCCTGCGAGTTGACCATCGCCTGGATCACCGCGACCGACCGGAAACCCTCGAGGAAGAGGGCACTGACCGCGAAGAGCAGCACGAGCAGTCCCACGAGGGCATAGCGCTCGATCAGGACCTGCGCAGAGGCGCCGCGGGCCGCGCCGGCCCCGACGCGCGGGCCTTTCGCCGGTGCGGATGCCGGGGAGCCGTCGGTCACCTGGGACTGCTCGGATGAAGTCGACATCCCGTCCTCCTGCCGGGCCGCCTGCAGCCCGCCGCGCTCGAAGATTTGAAGCTGACGTCCGCCCGGGCGGGATCACGCACCCGCCCGGGCGGTGGATCACTTGACGCCCCACAACTCCTCGTAGACGGCCTCGAAGCCGTCGTACTCGGGTTGGATCTGGTCGTTGGAGTCACCGACGTTGCTCTCGTCGATCAGCCGGGTGGGCACGACGGTGCCGCTGGGCTCCAGGCCGGTCAGGGCACGCGCGATCTCGTCGACCGTGGCCCAGCCGATCCAGCCTTCCGGCGGAGTCGCGACCGTCACGCGCTGGGTCCCGCCGTCGCGGATCGCGTCGAGCGCCTGGACGATGCCGTCGCGACTGACGATCGTGACGTCGGGACGGGTCTGCAGGACCGCCGGCTCCACGAACGTCACCGCCGAGTCCCAGGCGGGATAGACGTAGTTGATGTCCTGGTTCTGGGTGAGCTCGGTCTGCGTCGTGCGCGGCATGTCCGTGGCGGCGTTGGCGAGGTCGACCGTCTTGTTGATGACCTCGCAGTCGTCGGGACACAGATCGGCGTAGACCTCGTCGTGGCCGATCTTCTGGGACTCCCAGAGCGGAACGCCCGTGCCGTACAGGTACAGCATCGTGGCGTCGCAGCCGGAGTCCACCAGGGTCCAGGCCGCGATGTAGCGCGAGTCCTGCGTGTAGTCCGCCGACAGGTTGCTGAAGACGCCGTCGGCGACCGGGTCGTCGTAGTTGCCCGAGATCGCGTTGACGACCGGGATGCCTGCATCCGAGGCGTCCTTCACGGCTTCGGCGACGTTGGCAGGGTCGATGCCGAGAAGGATGATGCCGTCCGCCTTCTGCGCCACCGCTTGGGCGATGCCCTCGTTCCAGCGGTTGACCTGGCCCTGTCCGTCGAAGACCGTCGGCTTCGCACCGATCGTCTCCGCGGCGCTCTTGAAGCCCTCGGAGACCGCGGTCGACCACTGGTTCGTGAGGATCGTGACCATCCAGATGCTCTTGCCCGACATCTTCGACCCGTCGACCGCTTCGTCGGAGATCGCCAAGGGCGACGGCTCCTTGCCGCTGTCGACGATCTTCTGCGCATCGGCGACACACGGACTGTCGCTGGCCTCCGCCGAGCCCTTGTCCTTGTCGTCGTCCGAGGTCGCGCTCGTACACGCGGTCACCATTGCCAGGGACGCCAACGCCAGCCCGGTTGCCAGGCGCCTGCTCTTTCGCTTCATGGATTCTCCAAGGTGAGTGAGACCGGGGTCTCTGGGTGGTGTGTCAGTGGTCGCGCAGGAGCGACCCGTATCCCGAGAGCTGGTCGGTGACGCCGTTCTCGCGCAGCGCCATCCACCACGTCGCGGCATTGATGGCGATCACCGGCTTGCCGAGCTTCTGCTCCATCTCATCGGCCAGGGAGACCATCGAGAGGTTGGTACCGACCTGCACGATCGCGTCGACGTCGTCGCCGTCGACCTCGTGGATCGCTTCTCGCAGCGTGTCCTCGGGCACCCGGGCGATCGCGACCGCGGTCGGGCAGCGCAGGCCCTTGATCGCCGCCACCGGGTGGCCGAGCTCGGTGAAGAAGCGCTCGACGTTCGCGTCTCCGACGGCCTGGTAGGGGGTGACCACGCCGATCCTGGTGGCGCCGAAGAGCTCGAGGGCACGCCGGCAGGCCTCGGCGCCGGTGGCGACCCGCAATCCTGAGAACGACTCGATCGCCTCGGTGAACTGGCGGTTGCCCTCCACGCCTCCCCAGAAGGTCTCGGCGCTCATGCCCATCACCAGGTAGTCGGGCTCGGCGGTGAGGACCCGAGCGCACGCGAGGTTGATCTCGGAACGGATCTGCTCGAGGAGAGCCTCGAAGTGGGAGTCGGAGGCCAGCGTCTGGTCCTTGATGTGGATGCGACCGATGTGGGCGGTGACGCCCGGCACCGCCATCCGGTAGTAGTCGGGCTCGACCACGGTGTTGGTGGACGGGGCGAGTACCCCGAAGACCCCGCGCCACCCCAGGACGTCGGTCATTTGCACCCTGCCTTCCGTGAACCAGAGACACCCGTCGTTCCGACTAGATTGTGTACATACGACCCCCTTCTCGGCAAGAGCCTCAGCGCAGCGGGGCTGCCGAAATACGGACGAAACACAGCAACAGTGCAGGAGGACGGACGCTCGACCGACCGAAGGGGGCCGCGATGAAAGACCGTACGGAACGGAGGAAGACAGCCCGATTTGTATACGACCAGCGTTGACAGTGGGCATCTGGTGGGTGAGGCTCACCTCGTAGTCCGGACACAGAACACAGAGCGGGAGGGGCATCTGGTGCCGATAGAGACAAGAAGCGTGAGCCTGGGCGAGGCCCAGGAGCTGATCGTTGCCGCGACCGCGCATGCCGCCGAGCTCGCCGTGAACATCGCGGCAGTCGTCCTCGACCCCGCAGGGCGACTCGTCGCCGCCGCACGCATGGACGGCGCGCCCTTGATGGCGGTCGACATGGCGACCGGCAAGGCCTACACCGCCGCCGGCATGGGAGCGCCCACCGAGGTCTGGGAGGAAGCCACGAAGGCCGACGCCGGCTTCGGCGGCGCCATCACCAGCGTGCCCGGGTTCACCCCTTTCGGGGGTGGCAAGCCGCTCACCGACGCAGGCGTTCTGGTCGGCGCGATCGGAATCAGCGGCGGGACGGTCGAGCAGGACGTCGAGATCGCCCAGGCCGCACTCGACGCCCACTGAGCGTCGCACCCACAGCACCGCACATCCACACAGCAGAACGAAGAGAGGATCCCCCATGGGACAGCTGGACGGACAGGTCGCATTCATCACCGGAGGGGCGCGCGGACAGGGGCGCTCGCACGCCGCGCTGCTGGCAAGCGAGGGTGCCGACATCGTCATCTGCGACTCACTCGCCGACAACTCCACCACGCCCTACGCCATGTCGTCCCAGGCCGATATGGACGAGACCGTGCGCCTGGTCGAGAAGGAGGGGCGCCGCTGTATCGCGATGCAGGCCGACGTCCGCAGGCTCGACGAGCTGAACGCCGTCGCCGACGCGGCGATCAAGGAGTTCGGTCGCATCGACATCCTGCTGGCCAACGCCGGCATCATGACCGCCGTCGAGGTCGCCGAGATGTCCGAGGAGGTCTGGGGGGAGACGATCGACATCAACCTCACCGGCGTCTTCAACACCTTCCGTGCGGTCCTCCCGCACATGATCGAGCGTGGCTACGGACGAGTCGTGGCGACGTCGTCCGGCGGTGGGCACATCGGCTTCAACAATCTCGGTCACTACTGCGCCGCGAAGTGGGGCGTGATCGGCCTGGTGAAGTCGGCGGCGATGGAGGTCGTGCAGAAGGGCATCACGGTCAACGCCGTGACGCCCACCAACGTCAACACCGACATGATCCAGAACGACGCCTGCCGCGCGCTGTTCCTCCCCGGCATCGAGAACCCGACCGAGGAGCAGATCCGCGAGGCCTACATCATCAACCCGATGGGCGTGCCGTGGATCGAGCCGATCGACGTCTCCCGGACCATCCTGTTCCTGGTCTCCCCCGACTCCAAGTACATCACCGGCGAGACGATCGGCCCCCTCGCCGGGTCGGGTGCGGTGAACGGCGCGGCCTGACCCGCCCCGTCGACGCGAAGGCGCCCCGCTCCGTCGTTGGGAGCGGGGCGCCTTCGCGTGCGCGTGGTGGCGTCCGGAGGTCAGGAGGCGGCGCCCTCCCGCAGGTAGCGCACGACGCGCTCTACCGGCTCGACGTCGGCGTACTTCGCCTCGAGGTCGAACAGGGACTGGGTGTGCGCGCTGTCCGAGCGGTCCCCGACCGCTTCGGCCACCACGATCGGACGGAACCCGTGCTGAAGCGCGTCGACCGCGGTCGCGCGGACACAGCCGCTGGTGCTGACGCCGGTGACCAGCACGGTGTCGACCGAGAGCCTGGTCAACGCGGAGACGAGCGAGGTGCCGAAGAAGGCGCTGGCGAACTGCTTGCGAACGACGAGCTCGCCGGGCACCGGGGAGAGCCGTTCGTCGAAGCCGCCCAGCTCGGGGCGCTCGATGTAGACGCGCAGGGACGGCACCTTGGCCAGGAACCAGCCGGTGTCCCACTCGGTCTCGTCGAGGGCCAGGGTCGTCCAGATGACCGGGACGTCGCTGGCGCGCGCAACCGTCAGCAGCTCCTGGTTCGCGCGGGTGACGTCGGCATAGGCCGGGGCCCAGAACGGCTCACCTTCGGTGACGTAGGCACGAACCATGTCGACGACGAGCAGGCAGGGTCTGCTGCCGTAGCCGACCCGGGCCCCGAAGCCCGTCGCCGCGTAGTCCTCGCCCATCTCCGGCGTGCCGGAAGGGGCTGCTCCTGGGGTTGCTGATGGCTGCGATGACATCGCGTGCTCCTTCCGCTGTCGGTCGACTGGTGTGCTCAGCCTGGCTCAGAGTTCCTCGCGGTCTCCTCGCGGCCGTCGGAGACGACGTTCGAGCCGACGAGCTCGTCGAGTTCGGCGTCCTCGACTCCGAGGTCTGCGAGAACGGCACGGGTGTCGGCGCCGACGGTCCACCGAGCGCCGTGGCGGATGGCGCCGGGCGTGCCCGTCAGCTTCGGCACCACACCGGGCATGCTCATCTCGCCGTGCACCTCGTCGTGGTGCTCGACGAGGAGACCACGCTCACGGAAGTAGTCGTCGTGGTAGATGTCGGCTGCCGAGTAGACCGGGGAGCTGACCACCCCCGCCTCGCCGAGTGCGGCGTCGAGCTGGTCGGCGGTGAGCTGCGCGGCCCACGCCCCGATGATCTCGTCGAGCAGGTCCTCGTTCTCCCCACGGCTGTGATGGGTGCTGAACCGCGGGTCGTCGCCCAGCTCGGGGCGTCCCATGGCGCGAGCCAGACGCCGCCACAGGGTGTCGTGGTTGGCGGCGATCACCACCCACTTCCCATCGCTGGAGCGGTAGACGTTGGACGGTGCGATCCGCGGCAGTCTGGTTCCGGTGGGCTCGCGCACGAAGCCGCACTTCTCGTACTCCACGACCGCGGACTCGAGCATCGCGAAGCAGGCGTCGGTGATGGCGGCGTCGACGACCTGGCCGCTTCCCCCGCCCGCGTCGCGCGCGTAGAGCGCGAGGAGGATCCCTTGGAACGCCGACTGCGCCGCCAGGGTGTCGCCGAGCGAGATCCCCGATCGTGGCGGCGGGAGGTCCGGGTGCCCGTTGATGTAACGGAGGCCGCCGATCGCCTCGCCGGCCGAGGCGAAACCGGGACGGTCTCGGTAGCGCCCGGACTGTCCGTAGCCGGAGACCCGGGCGTAGACGCACCGCGGATTGATCCGGTGGATGCGCTCGGGGTCCAGGCCCCACTTCTCCATCGTCCCGGGCCGGAAGTTCTCGACGACGACGTCGGCCGACCGACACAGCTCGCGGGCCAGCTCCTGCCCCCGCTCGGTGCGCAGGTCCAGGCTCACCGAGCGCTTGTTCCGGCCGACGATCGACCACCACAGCGAGTGTCCGTTGTGACGTAGCCGGCCCCAGTCCCGCATCGGGTCGCCGGTCCTGGGTGCCTCGACCTTGATCACCTCGGCGCCGAAGTCCCCCAGCAGGGTCCCGACGTAGGGACCGGCGAGCAGTTGGCCGAACTCCACGACGCGAAGGCCCGCCAACGGACCGGTTCCGGCGGAGGGGGCCCCGAGGGCGCGATCGTCGGAGTTCATGAGGAGAGCCAAGCACAACGAGTAGCCAACGTGCAAGAAAGTTGCATACAATCAAGGGGGTTCGAAGAAGCGACGTGGACTCTTCTCGGCGCCCGGACCCGTCTATTGCATACTTTCCTTCTTCGCCGCCGCTGAACGACAGGAGTTAGGTCATGAGCGCTTCACCAGGTGTCCTCGTGGCCGAGGTGGGCCCACGCGACGGACTTCAGAACGACGCCGTGGTGCTCCCGCCGCCGATCCGGGTCGAGATGTGCGAGCGGCTCGCGGCCACCGGCCTGCGCCGGGTCGAGGCGGCGAGCTTCGTGCATCCGAGGCTGGTGCCGGCGATGGCGGGGGCGGAGGAGGTGCTCGCGGGAGTGCGGCGCCGCGCGGAGGTCGTCCTCTCCTCCTTGGTGTTGAACCGGAAGGGACTCGACCGGGCCCTCGCCGCAGGAGTCGAGATGGTCAACGTGGCCTATCCGGTCACCGACTCGTTCTGCCGGCGCAACCAGAACGCCACGGTCGCGGAGGCCGCCGCTACGGCGATGGACGTCGTGCGCAGCGCGAAGGCGGTCGGGGTGCCGGCCGCGGTCACCCTCGGCGCCGCCTTCGGCTGCCCGTTCGAGGGCGAGGTCGACCCCGGCTTCGTGCTCGAGCAGGTCGCGGCCGCGGCCGCGGCCGGTGCCGACGAGATCGTGCTCGCCGACACGATCGGCGTCGGAGTCCCGGCGCAGGTGCACCGACTGCTTGCCGGAGCCCGGCCGCTCGCCCCAGGCGCCCGGCTGGGGCTGCATCTGCACAACACGCGCAATACCGGATACGCCAACGCCTACGCCGCCCTCGAGCACGACGTCGACACGCTCGACGCCTCCGTCGCGGGGATCGGCGGCTGCCCGTTCGCGCCTCGGGCGACCGGGAACATCGCCACCGAGGATCTGCTCTACCTACTGGAGCGCGAGGGCGTCGAGCACGGCGTCGACGTCGACGCCGTCATCGCGGTGGCCGAGTGGCTCGGCTCGGTGCTGGAGCGTGACCTACCGGGCCTGGTCCACCGCGCGGGACGGTTCCCGCCTCCCGCGTGATCGAGGGGACCTCGACGCGGGCGGTGGGGTCGCGTGGGAAGGGGTCAGGACACCTGGGCGTTGTCGCTGTTCCAGCAGGCCACCTCGAACCGCGCCGCCATGACGTGCGCGCGCATCACCGCGGCCGCCCACGACGCGTCTCGCGCCCGGAACGCCGCGACCAGTTCCCGGTGGTGGTGCCCGCTGCGGTGGATGGCCTCCTCGGAGTACCGGCTGAAGGTGCGCAGCGCCAGCGGCATCTGCATCACCGAGGAGACCAGCCCCGGAAGTCGAGGGCTCCCCGAGGCGGCCAGGATGCGGTCGTGGAACTCGCGGTTCAGCCCGTTGAGCTCCTGGAGCGCCGCACCGGTGCGCCGGTCGACCAACGCCTCCATCCGGCCGCAGAGCTGCTCGAGCTCGCCGATCTCGTCGTCGGTGATGAGCGGCGCGGCCAGCGCTGCGCCATGGCTCTCCAGGAGCTCGCGCAGCACGAAGATCTCGTCGAGGTCCTCGTGCGTCCACGATGCCACTCGGGCGCCACGGTTGCTCTCGACCTCGACGAGGCCGTCGGCGGCGAGCCGGCGCAGCGCCTCACGGATCGGCGTCCGGCTGATGTCGAGGCTGGAGGCCAGCTCGACCTCACCCAGCCGGACCCCCATCTCGTACTCGCCGTTGAGGATCGCGGTGCGCAGTGCCTCGTACGCCCGATCGCTGGAAGTCGCCACGATCGCTGATCCTACGCGCCGGACGGCCCGCCTGGTTGCGACGAACGCATTCAGCGAGAGGTGGGGTGAGCATGGGCCTGACCCCGCGCCGGACGCCGGTTCGCCCGGTAGCTGCGGGACTCGGAGCGCGAGGGGTCCGCGACGACGCCAGCTCGCGGAAGGGGCCGGCAGGCGCTGCGGACCGACGTTTCAGGCCGAGTCCAGGCCGAGCCACTCCAGCAGGTCCGCCGCGGCGTCGGCCAGCTCGCGGTCCCCGTCCAGCGCCACCGATCGGAGCGCCGACCGCAGGTGGTCGTCCGCGGCGCCGAGCCCGTCTGCCCGGAAGTTCGAGAACGCCGCACCGAGCCACTCAGCGTGGTTGGCGTCGGCCCTCGCCTCGGCCGACAGAACCAGGCGCACCCCACGCAGGTCGCGCCGCTCGAGCAGAGCCCGCGCCGTGCGGTAGGTGACCGCGGTGTCGTCGGGATCGAGGAGCAGCGCCATGATCTGCTGCTCGGCGCCGGGCCGGTCCAGCTGCGCGGCCAACTCCTCGCCGAGCGCCGCCCGCTCCTGCCAGGTCCGCTCGCCCATGCTCCTCATCATGTCGGTGCCCGCCCGAGCGCGCCGCTCCGGAACGATTTCAACCCCGTCCGTCACGGGAGACCATCTCGAGGCCAGTCTCGGTCAGGACTCCACGTCCTCGGCGGCGAAGAGGGCGAGTCGGATCTCGCGCGCCTGGGTGAAGTGGCGCTGCGCGATCGAGCGCGCGGTCTCGGCGTCGCGCTCCTCGATCGCCGTCAGCAGACCGCGATGGGCGGTCAGGCTCTGCTCCCAGCGACCGGGTGAGCACAAGGTGGTCTCGGGGTAGCGGCCCAGATGGATGGTGAGCCGCTCGAGCAGATCGATCAGCGACTCGTTGTGGCCGGCCTGCCAGACGCGTCGGTTGAAGAGTCGGTTCACCTCGACGATGGCCGGCACGCTGGTGACGTCGACGGACTCCGAGCGCTCCAGCACCCACCGCAGCTGGCGCAGGTCGTGATCGGTACGCCGATCGGCCGCGAACGCCGCGGCCGCGCCCTCCAGGACGATCCGCGTCGAGTAGATGTCGAGGATCTCCTCGGGGCTGCGTCGACGCACGATGAGGTTGGGTCCGTCCCAGCAGACCAGCCCGTCCTGCTCCAGCCGTTGCAAGGCCTCGCGCACCGGGGTGCGGCTGACTCCACACCGCTGGGCGACCTGGATCTCGCGCAGCGCCTCCCCCGGCTTGAACTCGCCGCCGAGCACGGCCTGCTTGAGCTCGTGGTAGGTGTTGGTGCGCGCCGTCACGTCGCGCTCCCGGACCGCATCGCCGAGTGAGCCGTCTTCGCCATCGCAGCCTCCTTGTCCCGGGCGGTGCGGGTCGCCCCGCACCGCCGTCTCGTACGCCTCAGGCCCGGCCGGCAGCGACCTGGGCCGCCGCCCGTCCGGCGATCCGACCGAACACGGCCCCGTTGCTCAAGCCCGACCCACCCGGATAGTTGAAGTAGAAGATCCCGCCGACCATCTCGCCGCACGAGTACAGCCCCGGGATGACCTCGCCATCGTCGTCGATGACCTCGGCCTCGGTCGAGATCCGGATGCCGCCGAAGGTGAAGGTGATGCCGCAGGTGACCTGGTAGGCCTCGAACGGTCCCTCGTCGATCGTGTTGGCCCAGTTGGTCTTGTCATAGGCCAGCCCGTGGGTCCGGCGTCCGTCCTTGACGTTCGGGTTGTACGGGACCGACTGGTCGACCGCGGCGTTGTACTCGGCCATCTCGGCCACGAAGCCCTCGGCGTTGACGCCGTCCATCTTCCGGGCGAGCTCCTCGAGGGTGTTGCCGGTGACCTTGGTGACCTGCTTGATCCGGTACTCGTTGCGCAGCAGCTTGATGGTCTTCTGGTCGAAGACCTGCCAGGCGAACTGGCCCGGCTGGGCCAGGATCACCCGGCCGTACTTGGCGTAGGTGTAGTTGCGGAAGTCCGCGCCCTCGTCGACGAAGCGCTTGCCGTCGGCGTTGACCATCACGCCCCACGGATAGCTGTGCTTCTGGAATCCGTCGCCGACCGACAGGTCGCCGAACGTCGGTGCGTTGAACTCCCAGCCGACGGCGTGGGCGCCGGACCAGTTGCCCCACGGCGCGGCTCCGACCTCCATCGCCATCCGGATGCCGTCGCCGGTGTTGAACCGCGTGCCCCGCACCTTCGCGACGTCCCAGCCCGGCCCGAGGTAACGGGTGCGCCACTCGGGATTGGCCTGGAAGCCACCAGCGCCCAGCACGACGGCCTTGGCCTCGATGGTGATCACCGTGCCGCCCTGGCGGACCACGGCCCCGGTGACCGCCCCGGACTCGTCGGTGAGCAGGCGCTGGGCGCGGGCGCCGTACTCGATCGCGATGCCCTCCTTCTCACACGCCGCGGTGAGCGCGTCGACCAGGCCGGGCCCGCCGCCGAGCGCCTCGAGCGTCAGTCCGCCCCAGAACGTGAAGCGGCCGTCGACCTCGAAGGCCTGGCGGCCGTAGATGGGCAGGAACTTGACGCCCTTGCCGTGCATCCAGCGCAGGGTCTCGTAGCTGTTCGAGACCAGCACGTCGACCAGGTCCGGGTCGGCACGGTTCTCGGTGACGCGCGCGATGTCGTCGAAGAACGTGGCCTCCGGGTACGAGCCGAAGTCGGTGCGGGCGATCTGGTCCTCGGTCAGATCGTCGACCAGCGAGAGGATCTCGTCGTTTCCCTCGTAGGCGAACCGCATCGCGCCCGCGGTGAACGTCGAGTTGCCTCCACGCTCCGCATAGGGTGCCCGTTCGAGCACCAGCACCTCGGCTCCCGACTCGCGGGCCGCGAGCGCCGCGCACAGGGCGGCGTTGCCGCCGCCGACAACGACGACGTCGATTGAGCTCTTCAACTTGTCCTCCGAAATGGTGTACCTGTGTATGCAGCGTGAGGGCGAGAGAGCGGCGGCCGGTCAACTGCACCCGGCCGCCGCGGAGTCGATGGTCAGCGAGGCTGGGGCTGCCGCACGTGCCCCCAGAAGTCGGCGTCGTCGTAGCGGGTCGCCAGCCAGGTCTCGTCGTCGATGACGATGCCGCCGCACCCGTACTCGATGCCGAAGCCCGAGGGGGAGCTGGCGTACCACGACGTCATCCGGTCGTTGGTGTGGCGCCCCAGCGTCGAGCGGAGCCGGGCGGCGCCGGCCAGCACCTTGTCGTAGCTGCGCCCGACGATGTCCATCTCGGTCACCTCGAGCATCAGGTGCGCGACGCCGGGGGGCGGCGTGACCCCCTCGATGACCTCGATGAACGCGAAGGAGTGGTGCCGGGGGTTGCAGTGGAGGAACTCCAGCTCGGCCTGGCCGCCGTGGGCGGTGATGTGGTCGCTGATCCGGAATCCGAAGATGTCGTGGTAGAGCCGGTGGTACCGCGCACCGTCGGTGACGGCCTGGGCGATGTGCCCGACTCCGAGATCACCGCTCACGAACGTCGCACCGAGCGGCGAGACGAAGCGGGCGGTGGATTTCTTCTTGCCGCAGAAGAGCTCGATGTCGTAGAGGTCGTCGGGGTCGCGGAAGGTGATCAGCGCCGTGACCTCGCGCTCGGCCGCGAGCTCGGGGCTGCCGTCGGTGACGTGGTAGCCCTCGTCGGAGAGCAGCTTCGAGAACGTCTCGAGGGCCTCCTGGGTCCCGACGTCCCAGCCGACCACGGTCATCGCGTTGCGCTCGCCGCCTCGGACGTCGAGGCGCCAGGTGTAGTCGTCCATGCGCAGCAGGAGTCGGTCGGCGGTGGCCTCGGCCACCTGCAATCCGAGGACGTCGGTGGCGAAGCTGTCGCGTGGGACACGGTGCGAGCGGCGGCGAGGATGAGTAGAGCGGACACGCGGGGCCGAGAGCGGCTGTGGCTCGAAGAACTGGAGGACTACATGGGCATGGCAACGTCGGCCGTCCCCTACGACGACCAGTGGGTCTTCTGCGTCGTCGTCTCCGACACCCCATTCGGCGGCATCACCTTCAAGGACTACGTGCTCAAAGAGCGCGTCTACTTCCACCCCTTCGGCGGCAACAACACGTGGCCGAAGGTCGCCCCGAACTTCCTCTGCTTCCGATGGGGCGGCCAGGTGCGCCAGGTCAACCGCGTCATCCGCTCGGAGGTCGTCCCGCGGTTGGCTGACCGGTGGCCGGCGATCACGTCGGAGGAGTCCGACGGCCCGCACATCGTCTACGACCTGGGTCCAGACATCCCGATCCCCACGATCAGCACGAAGGGCACGTACGCCACCGCGAGGGTCCGGTGCCTGCTCGACCAACTGCTTGTGCAGCCGACCCTCGCCGACGCGGGTCGCACGAGCAAGGAACTCAGCGAGTAGTCCCAGTCAAGAGGCCGCCGACTGCCGAACCTGCTGCGCGTGACCCCGCGTCCGAAGGATTGCATGGTCGGACAACATTGGCCGGACCGAAGGCGGCGGCTCGACCCGGCAGTCAGCCGTCATGCCTTCGGGCAGCCGGACGAACAGATGGTCCAACTCTGGAGCGCAGCAAGAGTGTCCCGAGATCTGCGGCGTACCGGCTTCGGCCAGGGAAACCCCTCGGGGCCTCGCTGTTCGCCAGGATCGGCTTCCCACCCACGCCGCGCCCCTGATCGCCCGCCGCCTTGAGTTCAGAACACATTCTGAACTACCATGGTGCCCATGAGCACCGCCACCAAGCCTCGGACCACGTTTCAGTCCTCCGAGTTGAGCCGATCCTCGGCCGAGGTCTTCGCAGCCGCGGCCGATCAGCCGGTGCACGTCACGCGCCGCGACGGCGAGCCCCTGGTGCTCATGACCGAGTCCGAGGACCGCGCCCGAAGCGAACTCCTCGCCCTGGCCGGCCAGTTGATCGCGGTCGCGACCTGTGGGGACGGGCCGCTGGCCGATCGGATGGCGGATCACTTCGGCTGGATGCTGGCGCTGAGCGCCGAGGACCGCGCCGCGGCCGCCGACGACATCCTTCAGGCCGCACGAGCCTCGTTCGCCACCGGCCAGTCCCACCTGGCGATGGCTGAGCTGCTGTCCTGGCGGGAGACCGCGACGGCGCTGGCCGCTGGCCTGGGCCACACCCCGGTCGAGTGGCTCGACGAGGCCGAACCCGTCGAGCGCCCCTGATCCGCCCAACGCATGGCGAACAAGTCCAAGGTCGAGCGCCCCACGAAGCGCAGCGAGTACGAGATCCAGTACGCGACGAATGACGCCATCAAGGGCTGGCGAGACCTGGTCGCGACCACCAGGGGGCCCCTGGTCGATGCCTGGGACTTCCTGACGCGGACACCGCTGGAGGTCACCCCGTTCAACTACCCGCTGAAGGGGGAGCTCGGGACGGTTCGGCGCAACGGCGTCGAGTTCGAGCGTTGGCAGCACAAGCCGACGCTCAAGGGCAGTGCTCGAATCTGGTTCTACGTCGACGGTCAGACCGTGTACCTCGAACAGGTGCACACCAGCCATCCGAATCAGACCAAGTAGCGCTCGGCTCAGGCTGCGTCAGTTGGCTTCGCGCAGCGGGGCAGGCCGGGGCAGCAAGCCGAAGAGCCGATCGAGGGTCGGCCGCAGATCCGGCGCGATCGGTCGCTTGCCGACGTAGTGCTGGTAGGTGATCGACCCATCGGAATGCGCGAGCTGCTCGCGCGCGGCGTCGAGTCCGACGTCGTGGGTGAGCAGTGTTCCGACGGTGCGTCGCCGCGTATGCGGGGAGATGATCTCGTCCTCACCCAAGCCGAGGCATTCGTTGCCTCGGCTCGCATTGCGGAGCCGGGTGCGGATGTTCGCGGGGTTGAGTCAGTTGCCAGTCCGGGAGGCGAAGACGGGATCGTCGAGACGTCGCCACTTGGTCGTCTTACGGCGCTCGATCAGCATCCGCGCGACATGGTCGGGCAGGTACAGGGTGCGTTCGTTCCGGGTCTTGGTGAAGTCCTGCCGGTGCAGCTTCTTCACGTACCCCCGACGCGGCTCCACCAGCGTCCCGCAGATGTGAACCATGGGTTCGTTGCCGGTCAGGTCGCTGAGGTCGCGCTACCGGACTCCCAGCCCTTCACCGTCGCGGCAGCCGGTTCCGAGCAGGAAGTCGACGACGTCCATCAAGTCACGGTTCGGCCCGCGCTTCCCCGGGATGCGCTGGACGTCAGGTCTCACGAGGTGCCGCAGGTGCAACGCCTGGTCGACGGCGAGGTGGTCGATGTCGCCGTTCCGGCTGGACTTGCGTCTCGCGGTCCTCGCGACACTATCCATCGGATTCGCGTCGATGGCCCCGTACTTCACCGCCAGGTCGAACATGCCCCTTCAGCGCGGTGCGCATCTGACCGGTCGACCGGCCGCCCGGCTTCGTGGGCAGGCGTCCGTAGCGCTCGCCACGCTGAATGACTCCCAGCGCGCCCTCCAGCCGCTGGACGGTGACCTCGGCGAGGCGCAACTCCCCGAGCGCCTTCGTGACTGCCTCCGTCTCAGTCCGGTAGGCCGCAAGGGTCTGCGGCGCGAGCGGCTCGCCGGTTCGGACCTTGCCGTGGGTCTCTCGGTGCTTCAGCCAGATCGAGGCGAGTTCCCCGAGGGTGGTAGTCGGTCTGATCTCGCCGGCACCCCGGCCAGCCCCGCTGGTCCAGCTTCTCCTTGAACCGGCGGCGAGCCTGCCCCTCCGTGTCGCCGGTCGCGGAGACCTCGCGTCGGGCGCCGTCCCGGTCGCGGACCTTCACTCGAGCCTGCCACCGGTCGCCGTATGGGACTGTCCAGACCTCGCCGTGTTCCCCCATCGGGAGACGGTTCTGCGCCATCAGGGCCCTGCCGGCCTCGGCCTGCTCCGCCAGCCACTCGCGGAGATCCTCGCTGCGGTACCGCACGTGGCGGCCGATGTGCATGCAGACAGGGCCGCGGCGATCACGGCGCCACCATTCCAGAGTCTTCAAGGGCACTCCGAGCACGGCGGCGGCCCCGGCGGTGTTCAGGACGCACCCGCCCAGGGGTACCTGCCTGCCGATCGGGGCCTAGACATCGTGGGTCTGCATCTGGTCAACGTTGTTCGGTGTCTCGTTCATGTGACTCTATGCCGCTGGCGCGGCTACCGGCGGCGGAAGAGTCGACGGGGACGACGAAATCGTCCGATCAAACGGCGGAATAGCGGCGGAATCCGCGCTCGGACGGCCTCAGAAACGACTCAGCCCCCAACCTGCGTTTGCGCTGGTCAGGGGCCGAATCAGATGGAGCCGCCTGTCGGAATCGAACCGACGACCTAATCATTACGAGTGATTCGCTCTACCGACTGAGCTAAGGCGGCCTGCTGCCGAGGCAGCGGGACGAGTATAGGGACCGGCCACGCACGGCGCGGAATCGGCAGGCCCGGCCGCTATCGGGCCGTCCTAGCCAGGGCTCAAGTCGCGGCTGCGGACAGCCGAGACAACAGATGCTCGCCGTTCTCGGTTCCCCCCACGCCGGAGTTCCTACGTGTCCGTCGCCGCCGCGCCCCCGTCCGTACCGACGCCTGCCGACGGCGTCCGCGACGCCGAACCCACGACGTCGCGGCGCGGACTCGCCCGCGGTGTGATCGGCGGCCTCGCGGTCGCGGCGGTCGCCCCGCTGGTGACCGCCGAGGAGGCCGAGGCGGTCACCCGAGCGCACCGGCGCAAGTGCAAGCACTGGCACCGGTGTGCCAGGCACCGGTGGCACACGTGCCGGCACAAGCACCGCTGCAAGCACCGCTTCCACAAGGCCAAGCCGCCGGCCACGACCGACCCCGGCACACCCGAGACGCCGGTGGACCCTCCCCCGGTGGACCCGCCGCCGGTCGACACGGGTGACCCCGACTTCGTCGTCTCCCCCATCCCGACCGCGGAGTCGCTGCACCTGGGCAACCGCTTCACCTACGGCATGACGCCGGCGCTGCACGCGCAGATGAAGAAGCACGGCAGCCCGCAGGCGTGGTTCGAGGCGCAGCTGAACCCCTCGGCGATCGGCGACGCCAAGGCCGACGCGATGCAGACGTGGTGGCTCTCGATCAACCTCGACGCCACCGCGATCGCCCAGCGCGACAAGGACGAGATCGAGGGCGGCTGGATGGCGATGGCCAACTACGCCCGCTGGTGCCTGCTGCGCCGCATCTACTCCCAGCGCCAGGTGCTGGAGGTGATGGCCGAGTTCTGGGAGAACCACCTGCACATCCCGCTCAACGACGACGGCGTCTACACCTACCGCGCCGACTACGGGAAGGTCATCCGGTCCCACGCACTCGGCCGATTCGACCAGATGCTGCGCGCAGCGATCACCCACCCGGCCATGGGCATCTCGCTCGACAACGCCCGCTCGACCAAGAAGGCGCCGAACGAGAACCTCGGCCGCGAGCTCCTCGAGCTCCACACCGTCGGCCGCGGCAACCACACCGAGGACGACGTCAAGAACTCCGCCAGGATCCTCACCGGCTACCGGGTCGAGCTCTGGACCACCTGGAGGTCCTACTACGACCTCAACAGCCACTGGACCGGGCCGGTGCGCGTCCTCGACTTCACGCACCCCAACGCCGACGCCGACGGCCGCGCCGTCACCGACGCCTACCTCACCTACCTCGCCAAGCACCCGCGGACCGCCGAGCGGATCGCGCGCAAGCTCGCCACCCGGTTCGTCTCCGACTCGCCGTCCGAGGCGCTGGTCAGCCGCCTCGCCGACGTCTACCTCGCCTCCGACACCGCCATCAAGCCGGTGCTCCTGGCGCTGGTCGCCTCGGAGGAGTTCAAGGCCTCGGCCGGGCTCAAGGTCCGCACGCCCACCGACGACGTCGTCGCGACCCATCGCGTGATGCGCACCGAGATCGCCAAGCCGGTCGACGACAACTCCACGGCGAACTCGATGCTGTGGCAGACCACCGCCATCGGCCACTCGCCCTTCGCCTGGGCGCGTCCCGACGGCCCCCCGGAGCGTGCCGGCGCCTGGTCGTCGACGTCCCGGCTGCTCGCCTCCTTCGACATCCACTACTCGATGGCCGGCGGCTGGTGGCCCAAGAAGGACGCCACCTACCCGACCTACGCCTCGTGGCTGCCGGCCCCGACCGTGCGCTTCGACGCCTTCGTCGACCACCTGTCGCGGCAGGTCCTCGGCAAGGCCGCACCCGCCCGGCTGGTCCAGGCCTGCTCGGAGGCCGTCGGCGTCGCCCCGGCCACGAGCGTCGACAAGGACCACGCGGTGGCCCGTTGGAAGTTCCCGCTCCTACTGACCACTCTGCTCGACACCCCCGACCACCTGCACCGCTGACGCGGCGCGCCGCCACCTGGCGAACACGGAGAGAGACCCATGGCCGACGCCCCCTGCTGCGACGACTTCCGACGCACCTCGCGCCGCTCCTTCCTGCGCGGCGCGCTGGCGGTCGGCGGCGCCGCCACCGTCGCCTACGGGACGGCGTTCACCCAGACGTCGTACGCGGCCACGGGAAGCGCGGAGCGGGTCCTGGTCGTGGTGTCGATGCGCGGCGCGTGCGACGGCCTGAGCCTCGTCGTGCCCCACGCCGACCCGACCTACTACGCCGCCCGGCCCCGCATCTCCGTGGCCGCCAGCTCGCTGCTCGCCAAGGACGGCATGTTCGGACTCCACCCGTCGCTGGCGCCGCTGCTCCCGCTGTGGAACGCCGGCAAGATGGCGGCCGTCCACGCCACCGGCCTTCCCTCGCCGAACCGGTCGCACTTCGCTGCGATGGAGGATCTCGAGGACGCCGATCCGGGCTCGGCCGCCCGGGTCGGCTGGCTCAACCGGCTCGTCGGCCGCGACGGCGTCGGCTCCCCGATCGAGGCGATCCAGATGGGCGGCGGCGTGCCGAGCACCGCGGTGCTCGGCCCACAACCGACCCTGGTGACCTCGGGGATCGACCAGGTCAAGCTGCCCGGCGCGACGACCGCCACCGAGATCGCGGCTCGACGGCGCTCCCTGTCGACCGCATGGGCGGGAAGCGACGGCGCCCTGGGGACCGGCTTCCGCTCGACCCTCGACGTCATCGACGAGTTCGCTCCCGTGCACGCCACCTCCGCGACCCCCGCCAACGGGGCGGTCTACCCGCGCGGCGACCTCGCCCAGGCACTGCAGGACTCCGCCCGCACGATCCGCGCCGACGTCGGCGCCGAGGTGATCACCGTCGACCACGGGTCGTGGGACCACCACACCGGCATCGGCACCATCGCGAGCGGCAACCTGAAGAACATGGCCGACGAGTGGGCCGGCGCGATCGCGGCGTTCTTCAAGGACCTCGGCCCGCTGGCCGACAAGGTCACGCTCGTCACGATCAGCGAGTTCGGACGCCGGGTGGCCGAGAACGCCAACCAGGGCCTCGACCACGGCTACGGCAACGTGATGTTCCTGATGGGCGCGGGCGTGAAGGGCGGGCGCTACTACGGCCGCTGGCCCGGCCTGACCAACACCACCGACGCCGACCTGCTGGTCACCACCGACTACCGCAGCGTTCTCTCCGAGGTCGTCACCACCCGCCTCGACGCCTCGAGCGCGGAGGTGTTCCCCGGCTTCCAGCCCGAGTCGATCGGTGCGATGACGTCGCTCTGACGCGCCGGCCGGGCGACGGCCGGCTGGGCGACGGCCGGCTGGGCGACGGCCGGCTGGAGGCCGTCGAACCGTGCTGGTCTGTGCGATCGCGCCGGTACGGATCGTGCGGAGCGGCGGAGGTGAGACCCGTTCCGCGCAATTGCGCCGAATGGTGCAGTGCGAGAGCCCAGAGCCGACCCGAACCGCGCAATTGCGCCGAACGGTGCAGCCCGAGAGCCCAGAGCCGACCCGAACCGCGCAATTGCGCCGAACGGTGCAGTGCGAGACCCCAAAACCGACCCGAACCGCGCAATTGCGCCGAACGGGCCGGTACCGAGAGCCGGAAAGGGGGACGATCAGGCAGCCGGGACGGCGACGCGCTCGGACTCGGCGAGGCGGCCGGTGAGCTTCGTCTGCGGCTCGCCGCACCAGCAGGTGAAGGCGACGATGATGCCGTGGTCGGTGTTGACGAGGTCGGTGATCTGGCTCGGGAAGTTCAGTTGACGCTTCCCGCACGCGGTGCAGGTGTGGAGGAACATGACTCAATTGTGCGTCCCGGAAGATTCCAGGGGTAGCCTTGGTTTCCAGCACGAGCCACAGGAAAATCCTTGAGATGTGGCGGGTGCCACGACAGCGGCCACCAGGAGCCCCAGAATGCTCTCCCTGCATCAGCTGACCTGCTTCCTCGCCACCTACGAGCACGGCTCGCTCACCGCGGCCGCCGAGGAGCTCGGCTACGCGCAACCCTCGGTCTCCGAGCAGGTGCGAGCGTTGGAGAAGTCCCTGGGGGTCACTCTCTTCCGCCGGGTCGGCCGCGGCGTCGTCCCGACCACGATCGCCGACACCCTGCGCCCGCACGCCGAGCGGGTGCTGGCCGCCGTCGGCGAGGCCCAGGACGCCGTGCGCAGCGCCCGCTCGTTCGAGACCGGCACCATCCGCTTCGGGATGTTCGGCGTGGCCCGCCTCTACGCCGGCGCCGGGCTCATCGCCGACGTGCTAGCCCGCCATCCCGGCGTCCGCGTGGAGCTGGTCGGCCAGAACTCCACCCAGACCGCCGAGGACCTGCGCCGCGGCCGGCTCGAGGCCGCGATGCTCGCGGTGTCGGGGGTACGCAGCGAGGGGATCACGATCACCCCGGTCGCCCGCGAGGAGCTCGTCTACGTCAGCGCCGACCCCGAGCGGATCGCCTCCCCCGTCACCGCGCATCGCCTGGCGCAGGCGCCGCTGGTGATGCACGAGACCACCTGGCGCGCCGAGGACTCCACCCGGATCCTGCTGCGCCAGATGCTGCACGAGACCGGGCGCAACCCGCAGACCCGGATCGAGGTCGAGGACGTCGAGACCGCCGTCGAGCTGGCCGGCCTCGGCCTGGGCGACACCGTCGTCCCGCGCGGCGCGGCCGAGCAGCTGGTCCCGCGCCTCGCGCCGAACGCCGGGTGGGTCTCCCTTCGCCCGCGGCTGTGGGACACCTTCGCGGTGGTGCACCGCACCGGCGCCGTGCTCTCCCCCGCCGCCCAGCTGATGATCGAGCTCGCCACCGCCCGGATCCGCCAGATGGCCGAGCCGCTCGGGACCTCGTGAGCCGTCGCCTGCCCGGGATAGTCCCGGGACTTTGGGTTGCCAGATTGGTCCGCGAGCAACCCAAAGTCCCGGGACTATCCCGCCGGGCGCACTTTCTCCGGCACTCCCAGGTGTCTCCTAGGTGGGTCTGGGAACCTTGGGGTCATGTCGGCTGAACAGGAGCGGGAGGTCGCCGAGGCATCGGCCATCCTCGAACGCGCGCTGATCGAGGTGAAGAAGGTCGTCGTCGGCCAGGACGCGATGGTCGAGCGGATGGTGGTGGGGCTGCTGGCCCGCGGCCACATCCTGCTCGAGGGCGTCCCCGGTGTGGCCAAGACGCTGGCGGTGCGCACCCTGGCCGACGTCGTCGGCGGATCCTTCGCGCGGCTGCAGTTCACCCCCGACCTGATGCCCGGCGACATCACCGGCACCCGCGTATGGCGGGCCAGCAGCGAGCGCTTCGACGTCGAGCTCGGCCCGATCTTCGCCAACCTCGTGCTGGCCGACGAGATCAACCGGGCGCCGGCGAAGGTGCAGTCGGCGTTGCTGGAGGCGATGGCCGAGAGGCAGGTCTCGATCGCCGGCACCAGCTACCGGCTGCCCGAGCCGTTCCTCGTGCTCGCCACCCAGAACCCGGTGGAGTCCGAGGGCGTCTACCGGCTCCCCGAGGCGCAGCGCGACCGCTTCCTCCTCAAGATCGACGTGCCCTACCCCAGCGGCCAGGAGGAGTTCACGATCCTGCACCGGATGTCGGTCAAGCCGCCGGCCGCCGACCCCGTGCTCGACCCCGGCGAGGTGATGCGCCTCCAAGACGTCGCCGACGGGCTGTTCGTGCACCACGCGGTCGCCTCCTACCTGGTGAACCTCACCGTCGCCACCCGCTCCCCCGAGCGCTACGGCCTCGCGCATCTGCGCGGCGCGATCGAGCTCGGCGTGAGCCCCCGCGCCTCGCTGGGGATGCTCGCCGCCGGCCGCGCCCTCGCCCTCCTGCGCGGCCGCTCCTACGTGCTGCCCGGCGACATCGCCGAGGTGGCCTCCGACGTGATGAGCCACCGGCTCCTGCTCTCCTTCGACGCGATCGCCGACGGCGCCGACCCCCGCGCGATCATCCGGGAGATCGTGGCCACGGTGCCGCAGCCGACGATCGCCACGCGCGAGTCCGGCGGACCCCGACCCGGCATGGTCGACGCCGCGGGCGCCCCCGCGGGCGTCGGCGGCGGGGGAACCGTGGTGAAGAACGCTCCGACGCTCCCCCTGGGTCCCGAAGGTCCGCCCAGCTCGTGAGCCGGACCAGCGCGATCCCCCTCGGCTCGACCACGCCCGAGGCGATCTTCGATGCGCTCGACCTCGCCGTGCGTCGACGGCTGCCCGGCCGCCTGCACGGCGACAAGCTCGGCCTGCGGCTCGGCTCGGGGTCGGACCCCGAGGAGGTCGTGCGCTACCGGCCGGGTGCCGACGACGTCCGGCGGATCGACTGGAACGTCACCGCGCGCGCCACCGAGCCCTATGTGTGGCGCCCCCTCGCCGAGCACGAGCTCGAGACGTGGGTGCTGGTCGACGACACCGCGAGCATGTCGTTCGGCTCGGTGCAGCTGGAGAAGCGACAGATCGCCGACGGCGTCACCGCCGCGATCGCGTTGCTGACCCAGGGCCCCGGCAACCGGCTCGGCACCGCGCACCTCACCGACGCCGGGCTCACCTGGTCGGCGCCGGTCCCGTCCCGGGCCGCCGCGCACCGGGCCCTGCGCCGGCATCGCCGCACTCCCCACGGCTCGGCCGATCTCGGGCTCGCCCAGGCCCTGCGCACCTTCGCCACCCGTCACCCGCGCCCGGGAGTGCGCGTCGTCGTCACAGACTTCGTCGAGCCCGACGGCCGGCTCGAGCGGCCGTTCACGTGGGAGGTGCCCCTGCGCAGGCTCGCCGCCGCGCACGAGACGCTCGTGGTCGAGGTGGTCGATCCACGCGAGCTCACCCTCCCCGACGTCGGCGCCGTCACCCTCGAGGACCCCGAGACCGGACGCCGTCGCGAGGTGTTCACCTCCGACCGCGGCCTGCGCGACCGCTACGCCGCCGCCGCGGCCGCCCACCGCGGCGCGACGTCGGAGGCCGTGCGCGCAGCCCGGGCCGGCCACGTGATCCTGCGCACCGACCGCGACTGGGTCCGCGACCTCGCCCGCTTCGTCAATGGCGCCCCCATGCGGCGGAGGCACCCGTGACCCTCAACCCGATGCTCTCCCTCGCCTCCCCGGGCTGGCTCTGGCTGCTGGTGCCGGTGGCGCTGCTGGCCGTCGCCTACCTCGTGCAGCAGGCCCGCCGCAGCCGCTACAGCGTGCGCTTCGCGACCCTGCCGATGCTCGAACGACTCGTTCCCAAGCAGCCGTCGTGGCGCAGGCACGTGCCGGCCGTCCTGCTCCTGCTGGCCTTCGTGGGCCTCAGCGTCGCGGCCGCGCGGCCGCAGATCGACCAAGAGGTGCCCCGCGAGCGGGCCACGGTCATCGTGACCGTCGACGTGTCCCTCTCGATGGAGGCCACCGACGTCTCGCCCGACCGGCTCACCGCCGCACGCGAGGCCGCGACGTCGTTCATCTCCGGCCTGCCCGACGGCTTCAACGTGGGCGTGGTGGCCTTCGCCGGCACCGCCACGGTCCTCGCCCAGGCCACCCCGGACCACGACGCTGCCATCGCCGCCCTCGACCGCCTCGAGCTCGGCCGGGGCACCGCCATCGGCGACGGCGTCCTGACCTCCCTCGCCCAGGTCGAGGCGGCCGGCCAGGCCGCCGGGACCACCGCCGACGGCGAGCCGGTGCCCGCCCACATCGTGCTGCTCAGTGACGGCACCAACACCGCAGGCGCCAGCGTCGAGCAGGCCGCGGCCGCGGCGGTCGACGCCGACGTCCCGGTCTCGACCATCGCCTACGGCACCGAGAACGGCACCGTCGTCGTCGACGGCGAGACGGTGCCGGTGCCCGTCGACCAGCCCTCGCTCGACGCGCTCGCCGAGGCCACCGGGGGCACAGGCTATGCGGCCGAGACGGCCGACGAGCTCGACCAGGTCTACGAGAACATCCAGACCTCGATCGGCTACCGCACCGAGCAGCGCGACATCACACCGTGGTGGATCGCCGGCTCGATGCTGGTGGCGATGCTCGCGGCGGCCCTGTCGTTGGCGTGGTTCTCCCGCCTGCCTTGACCTACACCGATCGCCCCGCAAGGGTGATCTGACGTCAGAGCATCGGCCGGACCTCCGGGCGGTTCGATGCGGATCCGGGTGACAGGAGTGGGTTCAGCGGTGGGCGATCTCTACATCGACGGCGAGTGGCGCTCGGCGCAGAGCGGTGAGAAGCGGCAGATCCGCTGTCCGGCCAATGGCGAGCTCGTCGCCGAGGTCGACGAGGCGGGCGCAGCGGACACCGAGGCCGCCATCGCCGCGGCGGCGCGCGCCTTCCACGAGGGCCCATGGCCCCGCACGACCGCACGCGAGCGGGGAGACCTCCTGCTCCGCGTGGCCGACCTGCTGCGGCGCGATAAGGCCGAGCTGGCCCGGATGGAGGCACTCGACACCGGCAAGAGGCTCGTCGAGGCGGAGTTCGACATCGACGACATCATCGGCGTCTTCGGCCACTACGGTCGCACCGCCGACCAGGACGCCGGCCGCGTCGTCGACACCGGGAACCCCGACGTCATCAGCCGCATCGTGTACGAGCCGATCGGCGTGTGCGGGCTGATCGCACCGTGGAACTATCCGCTGCTCCAGGTGTCGTGGAAGGTGGCACCCTGCCTCGCCGCAGGCAACACCTTCGTGCTCAAGCCGAGCGAGCTCACCCCGCACACCTCCATGCATCTGATGCGACTCCTCGAGGAGGCCGGGCTCCCCGCCGGCGTCGGCAACCTGGTGCTCGGCGCCGGGCCGGACGCCGGAGCACCGCTCTCGCAGGACCCGCGGGTCGACCTGGTGTCCTTCACCGGGGGCCTGGCCACCGGCAGGCAGATCATGGCGGCCGCCGCCGGCACGGTGAAGAAGGTCGCGCTGGAGCTGGGCGGGAAGAACCCCAACATCGTCTTCGCCGACGCCGACCTCGACGTCGCCCTCGACTACGCGCTCACCGCGGTGTTCCTGCACTCCGGCCAGGTCTGCTCCGCCGGGGCGCGGCTGGTGGTCGAGGAGTCGATCCACGACTCGTTCGTCGACGCGCTGGTCGACCGGGCGCGGCGGATCCGGCTCGGTGGCCCCTTCGACGAGCAGGCCGAGACCGGTCCGCTCACCAGCGCCGCACACCGCGACAAGGTCGAGGCCTATGTGGCCGCCGGGCTCGCCGAGGGCGCCGTGCTCCGATGCGGCGGGGCCCGACCCGACGATCCCGCGCTGGCCGACGGGTTCTACTACCTCCCGACCGTCCTCGACCGGTGCCGCAGCGACATGTCGGTGACCCAGGACGAGTCCTTCGGCCCCGTGCTCACGGTGGAGACCTTCACCGACGAGGACGACGCCGTCCGGATCGCCAACGACAGCATCTACGGGCTCGCCGGCGCGGTGTGGACCCAGGACGCCGGCCGCAGCCAGCGCGTCGCCGGGCGACTGCGGATGGGCACCGTCTGGATCAACGACTACCACCCCTACGTGCCGCAGGCGGAGTGGGGCGGCTACAAGCAGTCGGGCACCGGCCGCGAGCTCGGCGTCGCCGGACTGGACGAGTACCGCGAGGCCAAGCACATCTGGCAGAACATCGACCCCCAAGAGCAGCGGTGGTTCTCCGGCTGACCCCCATCGGCCCTCCACGAGCGCGTACCGACGAAAGGCAGAGGAACCCGTGAGCACTGACCAGTACGACATCGTCATCGTGGGCGGAGGCTCCGCCGGGTGCGCCCTGGCGAACCGGCTGTCCACCGACCCGGGCACCAGCGTCCTGCTCCTGGAGGCCGGGCGCACCGACTACCGGTTCGACCCGTTCATCAACATGCCCGCGGCACTGCCGATCCCGATCGGCAACAGCCTCTACGACTGGAAGTACGAGACCGACCCCGAGCCGCACATGGGCGGCCGCCGGGTCTTCCACGCCCGCGGCAAAGTGCTCGGTGGGTCCAGCAGCATCAACGGGATGATCTTCCAGCGCGGCAACCCGATGGACTTCAACCGCTGGGCGAGCGACCCGGGCATGGAGACCTGGGACTACCTGCACTGCCTGCCGTACTTCAAGCGGATGGAGACCTGTCTGGCCGGCGCCGACCTGTGGCGCGGCGGCAGCGGGCCGCTCAAGCTCGAGCGCGGCCCGGGCACCAACCCGCTCTTCGGCGCCTTCTTCGAGGCCGTCCAGCAGGCCGGCTATCCCCTCACCGACGACGTCAACGGCTACCGCCAGGAGGGTTTCGCCAAGTTCGACCGCAACATCTACCGGGGCCGACGCTGGTCGGCGGCGCGCGCCTACCTCGACCCGGTCAAGAGCCGGAAGAACCTCACCATCGAGACCCTCGCCTTCGCGACCAGGATCAACTTCGAGGGCAAGCGAGCGGTCGGGGTCGACTACGTCCGCGGCGGCCGGCTGTCGCGCAGCGTCCGCGCCGGCGAGGTCATCCTCTGCGGCGGCGCCATCAACAGCCCGCAGCTGCTCCAGCTCTCCGGCGTCGGCGACGAGAGTCTCCTGCGCGGCCTCGGCATCGACGTCGTCCACCACTCGCCGGGTGTCGGAGAGAACCTCCAGGACCACCTGGAGGTCTACATCCAGCACGCCGCGCTCCAGCCGGTCTCGATCGCGCCGGGCCTGCGGATGCGCGCCCGCCCGAAGATCGCCTTCCAGTGGCTCTTCGGGCACGGCGGGCTCGGCGCCTCGAACCACTTCGAGGGCGGCGGCTTCGCCCGCAGCAACGACGAGGTCGACTGGCCCAACCTGATGTTCCACTTCCTGCCGGTGGCCATCCGCTACGACGGCTCCCAGCCCGAAGGGCTCAAGACCGGCGAGCACGGCTACCAGGTGCACATCGGACCGATGTACGCCGACACCCGCGGCTGGGTGCGGATCAACTCCACCGACCCGCGGGTCCACCCCTCACTGCGCTTCAACTACCTCTCCACGCCGACCGACCGCAAGGAGTGGGTCGAGGCGATCCGGGTGGCTCGCCACATCCTCGGGCAGCCGGCCTTCGCGCCCTTCAACGGCGGCGAGGTCTCGCCCGGGCCGGGCGTCGAGACCGATCAGGAGATCCTCGACTGGGTCGCGGCCGACGCCGAGACCGCCCTGCACCCCTCGTGCTCGGCCAAGATGGGCGTCGATGAGATGTCGGTGGTCGACCCGCTGACCATGAAGGTGCACGGCACCGAGGGACTGCGGGTCGTCGACGCCTCGGTCTTCCCCTATGTCACCAACGGCAACATCTACGCCCCGGTGATGATGGTCGCGGAGAAGGCGGCCGACCTGATCGCCGGCAACACCCCGCTCGAGGCCGTCGAGGTGCCCTACTACCGCTACCGCGACCACACTCCGCTCTACCCGCCCGGCGACCCGCGCAACCTGACGCCGTCGCGAGGACTCGAGGGATGAGCCGGCACCTGCCCGAGCCCGCGGGCTCGCTGGGCGAGCCCGCGGCCGACGTCGACCTCGCCGATCTGGAGAAGCCGACCCTCAACAAGGTCGTGTTCTTCGGCTCCGCCGGCATCGTCACCGCCTTCACCGTCTACACCCTGGCGGCACCCGACAGCGCCTCCAGCGCCATCGGCAAGGTCGTGGAGTGGATCTCGAAGTACTTCGGCTGGTGGTACTTCGCCCTCGGCGCCGCGCTGATCGCCTTCGTGCTCATCGTGTGCCTCTCGCGGTTCGGGCGCTACCGGCTCGGGCCGGAGGAGTCGCGCCCCGAGTACAGCCTGTTCACCTGGACCGCGATGCTCTTCGCCGCCGGCATCGGCGCCGACCTGATGTTCTACTCCGTGGCCGCCCCGGTGGCCCAGTACCTCCACCCCCCGACGGGCGAGGGCGAGACCGTGCGAGCGGCCGAGGAGGCCGTCACGTGGACGCTGTTCCACTACGGCATCACCGGCTGGGCCATGTACGCCGTCATGGGCATGGCCCTGGGCTTCTTCGCCTTCCGGCACGGGATGCCGCTCTCGATCCGGTCCGCCCTCTATCCGATCTTCGGCAAGCGGGTGCAGGGCCGCCTCGGTGACGGCATCGACATCGCCGCCGTGCTCGGCACGATCTTCGGGATCGCGACCTCGCTGGGCATCAGCATCGCCCTGCTGAACGTGGGCCTGGACGTGATGTGGGGCATCGAGCAGGGCAAGGCCGCCCAGCTCGGCCTGGTCGTCGTCGCGGTGGGCCTGGCGACGATCTCGGCGGTCTCGGGCGTCGACAAGGGCATCCGCCGGATCTCCGAGCTCAACGTCGCGCTGTCGCTGGTCCTGATGCTGTACGTGCTGTTCACCGGCCAGACGTCGTTCCTGCTGAACTCCCTGGTGATGAACGTCGGGGAGTACATGAGCCACCTCCCCGGGCTCAGCTTCGACACGATGGCCTACGAGGAGCTCGCCAGCGGCGACGTCTCGGTGTGGAAGAACCTCTGGACGCTCTTCTTCTGGGCGTGGTGGGTGGCCTGGTCGCCGTTCGTCGGCCTGTTTCTCGCCCGGATCTCCCGGGGGCGGACGATCCGGCAGTTCCTGGTCGGGGTGATGATCATCCCGTTCACGTTCATCCTGCTGTGGGTCTCGATCTTCGGCAACAGCGCGCTGGCCCGGATCCGCGGGGGTGATGTGGAGTTCGGCGCGGTCACCGACGGCTCGTTCGAGGCCGGCTTCTACACCTTCCTCGACAACTTCCCGGCCGCCGGCATCTTGATCTTCGTGGCCACCCTGACCGGGTTCCTCTACTACGTCACCTCGGCCGACAGCGGCGCGCTGGTGCTCGGCAACTTCAGCTCCAACCTCCCGCATCCGATGGCGGACTGCACCATTCCGGTGCGGATCTTCTGGTCGCTGGCCATCGGCGCGCTGACCTTGGCGATGATGTTCGCCGGCGGCGACGAATGGCTCACCACCCTGACCAGCGCCACCATCATCATGGGCCTGCCCTTCTCGATCGTGCTCGCGCTGGTCGCCGTCGGGCTCTACCGGTCCTTGCGCCTGGAGGCCTACAAGTCCGAGAGCCTCCAGTTCTCGCTGCCCGGTGCCCTGTCGGCCGGACGTCGATCCGGGACCGGCGCCGGTGCGGGGTCGGTCGCCGAGCGGCTGCGCCACAGCCTGTCCTACCCGACGCTCGCCGAGACCGAGCAGTTCGTCACCGAGGTGGCGCGGCCGGCCCTGGAGGAGGTGGCCGACGCGCTGACCGACCACGGCCTGGTCGCGGAGGTCACCGAGATCCGGCAGGGTGACGCGGTGAGCGGCGTGGCTCTGGTCGCCCAGCTCGAGGGCGAGCCCTCGTTCGTCTACCGCCTGCTGCCGCGGCCGAGCCGGGCGCCGACGTACGCCGTCGGGCGGCTCAGCAAGGAGATCTACTACCGCACCGAGGTGCACCTCGCCGAGGGGACCCAGGGCTACAGCGTGACGGGCTACAGCCACGAGGCGCTGGTCGGCGACGTCCTGGACCAGTACGAGCGGCACCTGTCCTACCTGCACCTGGTCCGGCACGGCAACGACGCGGTGACGCACGACGAGGGAGCCGGGGAGGCGCGCGCCTAGCCGTAGGCCTCAGGCCGCCGGCGACCAGCCCCGGTTCGGCACCTGGTCGGCGCGCCCGCGCCAGGTGTTGTGCGGGCGGTACTCGCGGATGTCCCAGACCTGCACCTTCACCCGGACACTGGCCGGGTCACCGAGGCACCACTGCGGCACGCCGATCCCCAGCTGGTCCTTGCGCGGTCGCCAGAAGGTGCCGACCTCGCAGTCGAGGTAGGTCCACTGGCCGTTGCGCTTGCCCACCATGTAGCTGCCGCGGCGCTCGTCGCCGTCGCGCGGGCTGTAGCCGAAGGCGTAGAACTCCGCACCGGGCCGCCCGTTGGTGTCGATGAGCACCTGGATCGCCTGCGCCTTGGCGGCGGTGAACCGGCCGGCGACCGTCGTCCACAGGCAGGTGTTCTCCGGGCGGTTCCACAGGCCCATCGCGGTGATGTCGAAGCCGTGATAGCCGCGGTCGGTGCGATCCCCCAGCGTCACCTGGGGGCGTCCGTCGGCACACACGGTGCCGCCCGCCCGTGGCGCGGCGAGCTCGCCGCTGCTCGCCTGGGCGGTACTCGGTACGGCGAAGATCGGCATCACCATCAGCAGCGCCAGGGTCCATAGCCTCGTCCTCATGGACCCACTGTGGTCGCACACCGCCACCCGGGGCCACTGGAACAATCCGGCCCGTGCGGGCCGGTGCGCGTGCAGACGGTTCAGCAGGTGGTGCCGTCGGCGGGGACCTCGCCGTCGAGCAGATAGCCCTCGACGGCGTCGTCGATGCACTCGTTGCCCTGGTTGTAGCCGGTGTGGCCATCTCCGTCGCGGGTCAGCAGGACGCCGCTGTCGAGCTGCTCGGCGAGGGCGACCGCCTCCTCGTAGGGCGTGGCCGGGTCGCGGGTGGTGCCCACGACGAGGATCGGCGCGGCTCCGGGCGCCTCGATCTTCGGCGCCGGCTCGGAGGCCTTGACCGCCACGCCGAGACATCCGCTGAGGCCCCAGGCGAAGAAGCGGCCGAACGTCGGCGAGGCCTTCTCGAACTCAGGGTAGAGCGCGGGGACCTCGTCGGCCGGCAGCGCGGTGGGGTCGTCGAGGCAGTTGATCGAGGGGAACGCCTCGAGGCTGTTGTCGCTGTAGCTGCCGTCGGGATTGCGTGAGCCGTAGAGGTCCGAGAGCAGCAGCAGGGTGCTCCCGTCGCCGTCGAGCCCCTCCTGAAGCGCCTGGTCCAGGAAGCTCCATGCCTCCTTGCTGTAGAGCGGATAGGCGACGCCGTAGAACGCGTTGCCGGCCTGGAGGTCGCGGCCGTCCTGGTCGGTGGGCAGCGGGTTCTCCTCGATCGAGTCCAGCAGCCCGCTCACCGTGGCGCGGGCCTCGTCGGCGTCGGCGCCGAGGAAGCAGTCGCCGTCTGCGAGGCAGTCGTCGATGTAGGCGTTCAGAGCCGTCTGGAAGCCGGCCGCCTGGCTCAGGGCGTCGCCCTTGGCGTCGAGCAGCGGGTCGGTGGCGCCGTCGAGCACGAAGCGGCCGACGCTCTTGGGGAACAAGGAGGCGTAGGTGGAGCCGAGGGTGGTGCCGTAGGAGAACCCGAGGTAGCTCAGCTGTTCCTCGCCGAGCGCCGAGCGCAGCACGTCCATGTCGCGCGCGGCCTCGACGGTCGAGATGTGTGCGGCGACGTCACCTGAGTTCGCGACGCAGCCCTCGAAGAACTCCTTGCCGGTGTCGGTGAACTCGGCGATCTCCGCGGCGTCGTCGGGGGTGGGGTCCTGGGCGATGAAGGCGTCGAGCTCGGCGTCGGAGACGCAGTCGACCGGCGCGGACTCGCCGGTGCCGCGCGGATCGAAGGCGACGATGTCGACCCGGTCGAGGAGGTCCTGCGGGAAGTAGCTGGAGGAGTTCTCGGCCATGCTCGTGCCGGGCGCGCCGGGGCCGCCCGGGTTGACCACGAGCGATCCGACCCGGTTCTCGGAGTCGGCCGCCGGGACCCGCTCCAGCGCCAGGTCGATCGTCTCGCCGTCGGGTTCGAGGTAGTCGAGCGGGACGGTGAGGGTCGCGCACTGGTTGTCGCCGCAGTCGGTCCAGTCCAGCGCCTGGGCGTAGTAGTCCTCCAGGCCCTCGGGGACGATCCCGGTCGGCCCCTGGGGTGCCGCACTAGAACTCTCCTGCGGCGGCGGCGCGGAGGAGCTGCTGCCATCGGTCTCGCCGGCGTCGTCGGGAGGGTCGGACTCGTTGTCGTCGCCGGCGACCAGCGCGGCCACCAGGCCGCCGCCGATACCGATCACCAACACCGCAAGGATCGAGACGACCCAGACGAGACGCTTGTTCATGTGGTCATCTTTCGTTACGGCTCGGAACCTTCAGCGCCACCATCATGGACTCCAGGGCCAAGGCGACAGGCACATTGAACTCGACCATCTGCTCGCGTGCCTCGAAGATCCATCCGATCCGGCGCAGGTTCAGCTCCGCGGTGGAGTTGCGGGCGATCTCCTCGATCTGGTCACGGATCTCCTCGTTGACCAGCTCCACCCCGGTGCCGAGGTCGAGGGCGATGGCATCGCGGTAGACCGAGACGAGGTCGATCAGGCCGCGATCGACGACGTCGATGACCCGGCGCTTGGCGCGGGTCTTCTGGGCCTTGTCGAGCGCGGACAGCGCGGGGGCGTACTCGCGGGGCCGGCGGCCGCGGTCGACGACGCCGTACTGGAGGTCGAGGTCCGCCTTCTCCCGCGCGTCGAGCTCACTGGTGATCGCGTCGGCCTCCTCCTTGGCGACCGCGGCGAGCTCGGTGGCCGCCCGCATGCAGGCGCCGAGGCTGGTGAGCCGCGCAGGGTAGGAGACCACGGTGCGCCTGCGCTCGCGGGTGGCCTCGTCGCGAGCCAGGGCCCGGGCCCGGCCGATGTGGCCCTGGCTGGCTCGGGCGGCGTAGGAGGCCAGCTCGGCGCTCACGCCGTCGCGGCGCACGAGGTGATCGGCGACCGCCGCGACGCTGGGCGTGGCCAGGGTCAGCTGGCGGCAACGCGAGCGGATGGTGGGGAGCACGTCCTCGGCCGAGGGCGCGCAGAGCATCCACACCGTGCGCCCGTTGGGCTCCTCGATCGCCTTGAGCAGGGCGTTGGCGGCCTGCTCGGTGAGCCGGTCGGCGTCCTCGACGATGATGATCTGCCAGCGACGACCGGCCGGCGCGAGCGCGGAACGCCGGACCAGCTCGCGCACCTCCTTCACGCCGATCGAGAGCTGCTCGGTGCGCACGACACCGACGTCGGCATGGCTGCCGGCCAGCGCGGTGTGGCACTCGTGGCACTCACCGCAGCCGCCGCGCTCGCACTGCAGCGCCGCCGCGAAGGCGACGGCGAGGTTGGAGCGGCCGGAGCCGGGCGGACCGGTGAACAGCCAGGCGTGGGTCATCCCGTGGCCCGCGACGGCCGGCCGGAGCACCTCGACCGCGCGGTCCTGACCCACCAGTCCGGCCCAGACGCCGTCGGCGGCGCGCTCGCGGGAGTCGGTCATGCTCACGCCCCGAACCTACGCGGCGGCACCGACGTCGGGCACCTCGGGCAGGTCGGCCGGGCGGATCACCCGGAGTCCCGGGCCGCTCGCCGCAGCAGCGGCTCGACCGCCGCGCGGACGGCGGCCGCGATGTCGTCGACGTCGGCGCGGGCGTCGAGGACCAGGTAGTGATCGGCATCGGCGGCCGCCATGTCGAGGAAGGCCTGGCGGACCCGCTGGTGGAACTCCAGGGACTCCCCCTCGATCCGGTCGCGCTCCTCGAACCGGCCGAGTGCGGCGGCGGGCTCGAGGTCCAGGACGACGGTCAGGTGGGGTCGCAGGTCGCCGGTGGCCCAGCGGGCGACGGCCTCCACCTCGGCGACGTCGAGCGTGCGCCCGGCGCCCTGGTAGGCGAGGGTGGAGTCGACGTAGCGGTCGGTGATCACGACCTCGCCGCGGGCGAGCGCCGGGAGCACCACCGTCTCGACGTGCTCGGCCTTGTCGGCGGCGTAGATGAGGGCCTCGGTGCGGTCGGCCAGGTCGCCGGTCTCGGGACTCAGCACGATCCGGCGCAGGTCGGCGCCGGCCCGGGTGTCGCCCGGCTCGAAGGTGAGCCGCGCCGCATAGCCCTGAGATCCCAGCCACTGGGCCAGACGCCGCGACTGCGTCGACTTGCCGGCCCCGTCCCCGCCCTCGAAGCAGACGAAGACGCCGCGGTCGGCGTAGACGGGACCAGTGGGGTTCAGCGGCACACGCGGAGGCTACCGGCCGACCGCGGCCGGCTCGCGCTGCGGCTCCAGGCGCAGGTGGACCACGAGCAGCTCCGCGCCCAGGATCCGCACGGTGAGGGCGTTGACCGCTCGCAGCGGGTGCCAGCCCACGAGGTGACGCTGGACGACTCGAGGATCGAGGTCGGGTCGCACCTCCGCGACCGCATCGACCCAGCGCGGCCGGTCCCCAGCCCACGCGGACCCGCACCCGCGGCTGCGCGATCAGGTTGGGCACGTAGGCCGCGCGATAGCCGTGCTCGGCCACGATCCAGAAGTCCTCGGCGGCGTCCCCGCGACCGCGGCCGTTGCCGACGACGGTCTGCCTCGACTCCCCCGATCGACGTCCGATGGTCTCCAGCAGCACGACGCCGAGCGGGTTGAGCCCGATCAGGAGCCCACCGCGGACGACCGGGTTGATCAGCCGACGTTGGACGAGGCGGACCCTGCGCACCTTGTGAGGTGCGGGTCCAGGTGGCGTTCACGGCGTGGGCCTTCACCGACGCCGAGCTTGCCGAGGTACGTCGCGAGGCCCAGGTCGAGCTCCGCGACGCGCTGGCCCAGGCCTTCATCGAGGTTGCACCCGACCCCACGGCCGCGGCCGCCGCCGCCCTGGCGGCGATGAGCGTGGCCGACGGCATCGCCCTGCACGCGGTCTCCTCGGGCCCGTGGTTGTCCGAGGCCGCCCAGACCGCCGCGCTCGAGATCGCGATCGACGGCCTAGTCGGCCCTCCGGCCGCAGGCCGGCTCCCCGGAGGTTGAGCAAGCCGGGAGGGCGAGGCACGAGCCCGACCGGCGCCGACGAAACCTCCAACCCACCTCGCCGACGCTGGCAAGGACGGTTGCCGGGGTTTCGTCAGCGCTCGCTGGCGCTCGCTTGCTCAACCTCCGGCCCGCGGGCGACTCCCCGGAGGTTGAGCAAGCCGGGAGGGCGAGGAACGAGCCCGACCGGCGCCGACGAAACCTCCAACCCACCTCGCCGACGCTGGCAAGGACGGTTGCCGGGGTTTCGTCAGCGCTCGCTGGCGCTCGCTTGCTCAACCTCCGGCCGGTCCGGCCGGCGGGCCTAGGTCGCCTTCTTCGCGGCCTTCTTCGCAGGAGCCTTCTTGGTAGCCGCCTTCTTGGCGGTGGCCTTCTTCGCCGTGGTCTTCTTCGCGGCGGTCTTCTTCGTCGTCTTCTTGGCGGCCTTCTTGCCCGCCTTCTTGGCCGGGCCGCGCTCGCGCCGGTCGGCGAGCAGCTCGGCGGCGCGCTCGAGGGTGATCGACTCGACGGTGTCGTCCTTGCGCAGCGTCGCGTTGTACTCGCCGTCGGTGACGTACTCGCCGAAGCGGCCCGACTTCACCACGACGGGCTGACCAGAGACGGGGTCGTTGCCGAGCTCCTTCAGCGGCGGCGCGGCGGCAGCCCGGCCGCGCTGCTTGGGCTGGGCGTAGATCGCCAGCGCCTCGTCGAGGGTGAGGGTGAACAGCTGCTCCTCGGAGGTGAGGGAGCGGGAGTCGGTGCCCTTCTTCAGGTAGGGCCCGTAGCGGCCGTTCTGTGCGGTGATCTCGACGCCGTCGGGGTCATTGGGATCGACCCCCACCACGCGCGGCAGCGAGAGGAGCTTGACGGCGTCGTCGAGGGTGATCGTGTCCAGCGACATCGACTTGAACAGCGATCCGGTGCGCGGCTTCTCGCCCTTCTTCGCGTCCTCGGGCAGCACCTCGGTGACATAGGGCCCGAAGCGGCCGTTCTTCGCCACGATCTCCAGGCCGGTGTCGGGGTGGCGTCCCAGGGCGATCTCCTCGCCGGCCGGGTTCGCGAACAGCTCCTTGGCCTTCTCGAGGGTGAGCTCGTCGGGCGGGAGGTCGTCGGGCACGTTGGCGCGGCGCCCGAGCGGGTTGCCGTCGTCGTCGGGACCCTCGAGATACGGGCCGTACTTGCCCACCCGCAAGAAGATGCCGGAGTCCGGGCCGCCCACCGCGAACGTGGCGTTCTCGCGGGCGTCGATGTCGCCGAGCTCGGTGACGAGCTTGTGCAGCCCCGCGACGGAGTCCGAGCCGTAGTAGAACTCGGCGAGCTCGGTGACGCGATCCTTCTCGCCACGGGCGATCTCGTCGAGGATGTCCTCCATCGCGGCGGTGAACTCATAGGAGATCTGGCGCGGGAAGTGCTCCTCCATCAGCCGGGTCACCGAGAACGCCAGCCATGCGGGCACCAGCGCGGTGCCCTTCTTGTAGACGTAGCCGCGGTTGAGGATGGTGCCCATGATCGAGGCGTAGGTGGAGGGCCGGCCGATCTCACGCTCCTCGAGCTCCTTGATGAGCGTGGCCTCGGTGTAGCGGGCGGGCGGCTTGGTCTCGTGACCGTTGGCGTTCAGCGAGGCGGCCGAGACGGCGTCGCCCTTCTCCAGCGCCGGCAGCCGGGTCTCCTGGTCGTCCTTGGCGCCGCCGTCGTCGGTGCCCTCGACGTAGGCCTTGAGGAAGCCGTGGAAGGTGATGACGCGGCCGGAGGCTCCGAAGACGACGTCCTCGCCGGTGCGGGCGCCGCCACCGAGCCGGACCGAGACCGACTGACCCACCGCGTCCTTCATCTGCGAGGCGACGGTGCGCATCCAGATCAGCTCGTAGAGGCGGAACTGGTCGCCGGTGAGGCCGGTCTGCGCCGGCGTGCGGAACGACTCGCCGGCCGGCCGGATCGCCTCGTGCGCCTCCTGGGCGTTCTTCACCTTACTGGCGTAGGTGCGCGGCTTGTCGGGGAGGTACTCGGCGCCGTACAGCTCGCGCACCTGCGAGCGGGCTGCGTCGACGGCGCCGTCGCTCAGCGTCGTGGAGTCGGTACGCATGTAGGTGATGTAGCCGTTCTCGTACAGGCGCTGGGCCACCGACATGGTGACCGAGGCGCCCATGCCGAGCTTGCGGCTGGCCTCCTGCTGGAGGGTGGTGGTGCGGAAGGGCGCGTACGGCGAGCGGCGGTACGGCTTGGACTCCACCGAGCGGACGTCGAAGCTGGTCTCGCCGAGCGCGTCGACCAGGGCCTCGGCGCGCGCCCGGTCGAGGTGGACGACGTCGGCGCCGGGCTTGAGCTGACCGTCGGACCCGAAGTGGGAGCCGGAGGCCACGCGGGTGCCGTCGATGCTGTGCACCCGCGCGGGGAACATCCGCTGGTCGTGCTTGCTGCCGGCGTCGAAGGTGCCCTCGAGATCCCAGTACGAGGCGGCCCGGAAGGCCATCCGCAGCCGCTCGCGGTCGACCACCAGCCGGGTGGCCACCGACTGGACCCGGCCGGCGGAGAGGCCGGACATGACCTTCTTCCACAGCACCGGGCTGACCTCGTAGCCGTAGAGGCGGTCGAGGATGCGACGGGTCTCCTGCGCCTCGACCAGGTCCATCAGCAGCTCGCGCGGGTGCTCGGCTGCCTCGAGGATCGCGTGCTTGGTGATCTCGTGGAAGACCATCCGCTTGACCGGGATGTTCTTCGGCTTCAGCTCGTCGAGGAGGTGCCAGGCGATGGCCTCGCCCTCGCGGTCCTCATCGGTGGCGAGGAAGAGCTCGTCGGCGTCCTTGAGCAGGCCCTTGAGCTTGGTGATGTGGGACTTCTTGTCGCGCGGGACGACGTAGTAGGGCGTGAAGTCGTGGTCGACGTCGACCGCGAGCCGTCCCCACGGCTTGTCCTTGATCTTGGCCGGGGTGTCGGCGGCGTTGTTCGGGAGGTCGCGGATGTGTCCGATGGAGGACTCCACGACATAGCCGTCCCCGAGATACCCGCCGATCGTGCGGGCCTTCGCCGGGGACTCGACGATCACCAACTTGTGTGCCACTGCGTCCTTGCTCTCTTCCCAACGCGGCCCCCACACCGGGGGCCCACGGCCGCTCACGGTAGCGCGTCGCGTCGAAAGCGCCAGCCGGCCGTATCACCGGCGCCGGGATCAGCCGGCTTCGACGGAGCCTCGGGCGAGCGCCTCGAGATCGCGCACCGCGTAGCGGTGGTGCTCCCATTCCTCCTCCAGGATCGTGCGCAGGCTGGAGAGCACCGTCTCCTCGTGGTCGGGGTCATGCGGGTTTCGTCGCGGCTGCGCGAGGGTCTCCTCGGTGACGCCGGCCAGGTAGTCGCGCACCATCGCCTGACGTCCGGCTCGGACCTCGACCACCTCGGCGAAGGATGGTCGGTCGGCCTCGGCGTCGACCCCCGTGCCGTCGTCGTCGTTCGCCAGTCCCGCGGGGTGGAACGGCTCCTCTGCCCCCAGGACCGCCTTCGCCAGCCACACATCCGTCGCGTGCACCAGGTGTCGCAGGGTCTGCGCGAAGGACCACTCGCCGCCGACTGAGGCGTCGACGGCACCGTCGGGCAGCGCCCGGGCGCGCTCGAGGGTCGCTGCCCAGCTCTGCTCGAGCGCGGCCCAGGCAGCGCGCAGGGCTGCGGGGTCTGCGGCGGTACGCAGCTCGCGGCCGGGAAAGCGTCGGTTCAGCTCGGCGTCGACGAAGGGCGCGACGTCGACGCCGTTGACGAGGAACGTGTTGTCGGCGTCCTCGAGGAGCCACGGCGAGTCCAGGTCCATGCCGGCGATGTCGCTGCCACGCACGACAACGTCGCCGAGATCGCAGGCGACGAAGCGCGAGTTGCGCAGGCTCCGGGAACGGAAGGTGCGGTCCTTGAGGATCTCCGGCGACGGCTCGTCCATGGCCGACAACCTGCCACAGATCGCCGACAGGCGGAGTGGGTCAGCCCACCGAGAGCAGGGCGACCTGTCGGTCCTGGTCGGCGATCAGGCCGGTGTTCCCGATCGGGACGACGCTCACGAACATGCCGTAGGTGTCCGCATCGCCGGTGTCGACCACGACCACCTTGGCGACGTCGCCCTCGACGGCGACGTCGGCGTTGTCGATCCGGATCTCCGCGGTCATCTCCCAGGCCGGCTTGCCGGACACCTCGAGGGCCGCGCTGTCGAGCAGTTGACCGCCGCTGAACCCCTGGTAGAAGTCGGTCGAGGCCGCCATGCACTGCAGCACGACCTTGGCCGCCTCGCCGGGGGAGCTGAATCCGTTGGCCTTGGGCAGGCCGCCGAGCGCGTAGACGGCGACCCAGCGCTCCTCGATCTGCATGCCGGGGGCGAACACGCCGTCAGCGAAGGTGAAGGCCAGCGCCTGGTCGAGCATGTCGCTGTAGCCGGTGGCCGCCGGCATGGTGAGGCCGCCGCCGGACCAGTTGCCGCCGGAGGCGCCGGTGGCGCCGGTCGTGGGGTCCCCGCCGGTGCATTGGGCCGCGGTGGGCGCCTGGGCATCCTCGGCGAACGGGTCGCCGGGCGCGGGCGGCGTGTCGGTCGAGGGGTCGTCGGGATCGGGCGACGTGCTGCCGCCCGGGGACGTGGACGGAGGGGGGGAGGTGGTGGTACCGGTGGCCTTCTCTTCGTCGTCGGTGAATGCGCGGACCGCGAAGAACGTGCCCAGGCCGATGGCCACGACCATGACCACCGCGAGGACGACGATGCCGATCGTCTTGCCCTTCCCGCCGCCGCTGGGCGGCTGGTCGTAGCCCTGCTGGCCGTACTGCTGCCCGTACCCCTGCTGACCGTAGGACTGCTGGCCGAACCCCTGCTGACCGTAGGACTGCTGGCCGAACCCCTGCTGACCGTACGACTGCTGCTCGTAGGACTGCTGGCCGTAGCCCTGCTGACCGTAGGACTGCTGCTCGAAGGACTGGCCGTAGCCCTGTTGGGCCTGCTGAGGGTGTTGCTGGGGCGCCTGCCCGAACATGGTCGGCTCGGCGGAGGGGTCGGGAGTGCCCGACGCGCTCGCCGAGGGCGGTGCCGACGGCGGCCCGGACGGCGGCGGACCGGAGGGCCCGGACCCGCTCGAGGCATCGGGGCGCTTGGCGAGCAGATCGGGGACGTCGGCGCCCTCGGCCCGAGCCGCCCCCGGATAGTAGGTGGGATCGTCGAAGTTGCTGGCGGGCGAGGACGACGCATCGTCGCTCGCGGACGGCGAGCCGCCGGCTCCCGGGTAGTACGTCGGCTCGTCGAAGTTGCTCGCCGGCGTCGAGGAGGACTCGCTCGATCCGCTCGGCGACGAGTCGCCGCCCGTCGACGGCGTCGCGCCGGCTCCCGGGTAGTAGGTCGGCTCGTCGAAGGGGCTCGGGTCCGGCGCGCCCGGCGGCGGCCCGGAGGCGTCGTCGCGCAGCTCATCGCCCCAGGCCGAGCCGTCCCAGTAACGGAACGCGCCTTGCTGACCGGCCGGATCGGGGTACCACCCAGGAGTTGCCACGAGCGAACTTTAGATGAGCCGGCCAGCCTCAGCAGCGATCGGCGTCAAGAACCCGTCCTCGACCAGCTCGCGGACCGCGGGGAGGTAGCGCGTGCGCACCTCGGCCGCGTCCAGCTCGAGCAGGACGGCGAGGGCGTCCAGGATCTGGCCGACCGACAGCTCGCCGTCGCTGCTGCCGGCCAGGGCCGCCTCGACCGTGTCGACGGTCCGCGCGCGCCGGAAGCCGCGCTGCTGACGCAGCACGATGGTGGCGGGATCCTCGGCGCCCGCCGGACCGTGGGTCTCCTGGACGACGTCGGCCCGGAGCACCAGGTGATCCTCGAGCCCGACCTCGGCGAGGGTGGCCGCACCCCAGTCGGCGATCGCGGGCGCGATCGGCTGCTCGACGTCGTAGGGCCACTCGAGCAGGTCGTGGCGGACCGTCCTGCCGTCTCGCTCACCGGCTGCGCGCAGGTTGATCCAGCCGAATCCGATCGCCTCGATGCCCTGGTCGTCGAACCAGGAGAGCCACGTGTCGTAGCGGGTGCGGTAGTCGGGTGCGCCGTGCAGGCCGGCGTCCTTGATCCACAGCTCGACGTAGGCCGCGGGGTCGATCACCTCGCGCTGGACGACCAGCGCGTCGTGATCGGCGTCGAGCCAGCCGGCCAGCCGCTCGTCCCACGGGGTGCCGCGCTCGATGACCCAGTTCGCGAGCACCTGGCACCAGCCGCCGGGGCTGAGGTGGCGTGGCGCGGTGCGCACGACGTGCTCGACGACCCGGTCACCGGGCAGACCGGAGTCGCGGTAGACGAGGCGCTCGCCGGTACCGGGCGAGATGACGAAGGGCGGGTTGGTGGCGATCAGGTCGAACCGCTCGCCCCGCACGGGCTCGTAGAACGATCCGTCGCGCACGTCGATCTCGACGTCGTTGAGAGCGGCGTTGAACCGGGTGAGGTCCAAAGCGCGCGGGTTGACGTCGGTGGCGACGACCCGGCCGCTGTGACGGGCCAGGTGCAGGGCCTGGACGCCGCACCCGGTGCCGAGGTCGAGGGCGGAGCCGACCTGCCCACGCAGGGTCAGCTGGGCCAGCGACGTCGAGGCGGGGCTGATGCCGAGCACGTGGTCGGAGCCGACGCGCTGCGGGCCGCCGTCGAGGCCGGGCGTGAGGTCGCTGACGACCCACAGGTCGGCGTCCTGGGCGCCGTCGGTGGCATAGGGCCGGCAGTCCAGGCGCGCCGCCACCTCGCCGACGCTCTGCTCGAGCAGGCCGTCGACGGCCAGCCGGTCGACCAGTCCGGGCAGCGCCCGCTCGGCCTCGTCGAGCGGCACGGTGGTCTGCAGGAGGAAGAGCCGCACCAGGGTCTCCAGGGGGCTGCCGCCGCGGGTGCGCATGAGCCCCGGCGTCGTCTCGTTGCGCGCCAGGGCGTCGTGGGCACGCGACCCGAGGAGGTCGGCGACGCCGTCGTAGGTGAAGTCGGCCTCCAGGAGCGCTTCGCGCAGCACCGGCGCGACGGACGGGTTCATCGGATCTCCCTACGTGGACGCGTGGTAGTAGCTGTCGAGGGTGAACTCGCCCGCCTCGAACTCCTCGACCGCCCCGCGGTAGAGGCCGTGCCGCAGCTCGGCCGCGTAGCCGTCGAACTGTGGGAGGCCGAGGTCGCGCGCGGCGGCGAGCTCGGCCTCGACGTCGTAGGGCACCCGGACGAAGGTCAGCGCGAAGGGCGCGGGCTCCGGCTCGTCCAGCACGCCGTCGAGGATGACGTAGGACGCCGTGGGGTCACCCATCGCGTTGCCCGCGCTGCCGGTGTTGAACAGGGTGCGGCCGCGGAACTGGGTCTCGTAGAACGGGTCGTGGGTGTCGGCGTAGCCCACGACGTCGGGCTCGGGGGCGTCGTCCCCGACCGCGGCGCGGGTGGCGTCGGTGTTCGCGAACTGCCCGAGGAACTCCCCCTCGGACTTCACGTACCGGACCCGCCGGTGCACGGTCTCGGCCGAGGCGTGCATGAGCCGCACCCGGCGTCCGCTGACCAGCAGGTCGTGGCAGAAGGGCAGCCCGCGCAGCCACTCCCCCTGGTCCGGCCCGAGCTCGGCGAGCCACCAGCGCAGGGCCTCGTCGTCGTAGGTGCGTGCCGGGTCGGGGAGGAAGTCGTCCCAGTTGCCGAGGAGGTTGATCTCGCACAGCTCTCGGCACCGCTCGATGACCGCCCTCCCCCGCGGGCCCTTGCCGACGTAGTCGCCGAGGTTGAAGATCCGGGTGATCCCTCGGTCCTCGATGTCGGCCAGCACCGCCTCCAGGGCGGTGAGGTTGCCATGCACGTCGGAGACCAACGCAATCTGCTCACGAACCACCCCACCATCCTGTCAGCCCGGCCAGACCCACCCGCACCTCCAGCCCCGCCCACATGCCCGCCCCCCGCCGCGGCGACCCCCAAATGACGCTGACCCGTCCGCTATGGCTGACGGGTCAGCGCAAATTGGGTGGGTCAGGCGGCGGTGGCCGGGGCGTCGTCGGTGATCGAGGACTCGCGGCGCTTGGAGACCACGATCGCGACGACGATGATCGCCGCGGCAACCAGGGCGATCACGATGCGCAGGGCGTCGTTCTGGTCCTCGCCGACGCTGAGGGAGACGACTGCGCTCGCGATGAGCAGCGAGACGAGGTTCATCACCTTGATCAGCGGGTTGATGGCCGGGCCGGCGGTGTCCTTGAACGGGTCACCGACGGTGTCGCCGATGACGGTGGCGGCGTGGGCCTCGGATCCCTTGCCGCCGTGGCTGCCGTCCTCGACGAGCTTCTTGGCGTTGTCCCAGGCGCCGCCGGCGTTGGCGAGGAAGACCGCCATCAGGGTGCCGGTGCCGATCGCGCCGGCGAGGAAGCCTGCCAGGGCGGTGGCGCCGAGTCCGAATCCGACGGCGATCGGGGCCATCACCGCGAGGATGCCCGGCGTGATGAGCTCGCGCAGGGAGTCGCGGGTGACGATGTCGACCACACGGCCGTACTCGGGGCGACCGGTGCCCTCCATGATCCCGGGGATGTCGCGGAACTGACGGCGCACCTCCATCACCACGGCACCGGCGGCGCGGGCGACGGCGTTGATGGCCAGTCCGGAGAACAGGAAGACCACCGCGGCGCCGATCAGGATGCCGACCAGGACCGCAGGGTCGAAGACCACGAAGGACAGGCTCTCGTCCGGGGCGGCGTTGGACTCGAGCACGGCCTCGGCGACGGAGGTCGCATAGGACCCGAACAGCGCCGTGGCGGCCAGGACCGCGGTGGCGATCGCAATGCCTTTAGTGATGGCCTTGGTGGTGTTGCCGACTGCGTCGAGGTCGGTGAGGATCTGCGCGCCCTCCTCGCTCACGTCGCCGGACATCTCCGCGACGCCCTGGGCGTTGTCGGAGACCGGCCCGAAGGTGTCCATCGCGACGATGACGCCGACGGTGGTCAGCAGACCGGTGCCGGCCAGCGCGACTGCGAACAGCGACACGGTGAGGGTCGCGCCGCCGAGCAGGTAGGCGCCGAACACGGCGGCACCGATGACGAGGGTGGTGTAGACGGCCGACTCGAAGCCGACCGAGAGGCCGGAGAGGATCACGGTCGCGGGGCCGGTCAGCGAGGTGCGGCCAACGCCCTTGACCGGCTCGTACTCGGTGCCGGTGTAGTAGCCGGTGAGGGCCAGGATGCCGGCGGACATCACGATGCCGATCACGACCGCGATCGAGGCGATGACCCGCGGATCGCCGTCGATGCCGGCGAACTCGAGGCCGAAGTCGGAGAACTCGCCGGGCAGGTAGACGAAGGAGACGATCACGCTGGCCACGGCGGCGATGGCCGAGGAGAGGTAGAACGAGCGGTTGATCGTGACCAGGCCGTTCTCGCCGGCCTTGGGGTTGGTGAGGTAGACCCCTGCGACGGCGGTCAGCGCGCCGATCGCGGGGATCAGCAACGGGAAGACCAGGCCCTTGTCGCCGAAGACCTGCGAGCCGAGGATCAGCGCGGCCACCAGGGTGACGGCGTAGGACTCGAACAGGTCGGCGGCCATTCCGGCGCAGTCGCCGACGTTGTCGCCCACGTTGTCGGCGATCGTGGCGGCATTGCGCGGGTCGTCTTCGGGGATGTTCTGTTCGACCTTGCCGACCAGGTCGGCACCGACGTCGGCGGCCTTGGTGAAGATGCCGCCACCGACTCGCATGAACATCGCGAGCAGAGCTGCACCGAAGCCGAAGCCCTCGAGCACGTGCGGCGCCTCGTCCTGGAAGAACAGGACGACCAGGCTGGCACCGAGAAGACCCAGGCCGACGGTCAGCATCCCGACCATCGCGCCGGTACGCAGACCGATCCGCATCGCCGGCTCGCGGCCCACGGTGTTGGCAGCGGCGGCCACCCGCAAGTTGGCCCGCACCGCCAGGCTCATGCCGAGGTAGCCGACCGCGGCCGAGAAGCCGGCTCCGACCAGGAAGAACACCGAGCGGAAGATCCGCACCAGCATGTCGTCGGCGGGCAGTGCCAGCAGCGCGAAGAACGCGACCGCCGCGAAGATCGCCAGGGTGCGGAACTGACGCTGGAGGTAGGCGTCGGCCCCCTCCTGCACCGCCTGGGCGATCGTGCGCATGTTCGGCGTGCCCTCGTCGGCCGACAGCACCTCTCGGCGGAAGAGCACGGCCATCGCCAGTGCGCCGAGCGAGATCAGGGCGACGATGACGACCAGGACGAGATTGCCGCCGGCTACCTCGACGTCGCCAACAGCTGCGGGATGGATCCCGGCCATGCTTCCTCCTGCGGGTGGGGGCCTGCGAACACGGGTCGTGTGACCCAGGTCTCGTTGATCGAGCCGGAGTTTACGCAGAACCCGCCCGGCATCCGGGAGGAGAGGTGACGCGCGTCACGCGCGTCGAGCAGTGTTGAGGAAGTGCGCGCCCGCGGTTCAGGCGTCGGCGAGAGCGGCCTCGGCCGACTCGTGGATGACGAACACCTTCGCCAGACCGGTGATGCGGAAGATCTTCAACAGCCGGTCCTGGTTGCAGATCAGGCTGAGCGAGCCGTCGTGGGCGCGGACCTTCTTCAGGCCGCCGACCAGCACGCCGAGGCCGGTGGAGTCGAGGAACTCCACGCCCTCCATGTCGATGACCAGGTCGTAGGTGCCGCCTGCGACGAGCTCGGTGATCCGGTCGCGCAGCTTGGGAGCCGTGTAGACGTCGATCTCTCCGCCGACGGCGACGATCGTGCGCCCATCGACGTCGCGCGTCTCGAGACTCAGGTCCACGTGGTTCTCCCAGAAGTACGTGCAGAACGGGTGGCCGGACGACCGGCGTCCGACACACGACCAGGAATATCAAACCACGCCACACCCAACCGCGCACACGAAGCGCGCTACCGGCCACTCCCGGCCGCACACCGGACCGGGCCGGAGTGTCGGACCCGTGTGCCACGATCGCGGATATGACGTCGATCGCCGCCCGCCCGCGCGCGGCCGACCTGCTCGACCGGCTGAGCACCGTCCCCGGCCGCGAGGAGCGACTGACCCATATCGAGGTCCGCGCGGCGCGTCCGGCGCGGCACGCCGACTGGCCGTCCTGGGTGCACCCGGCGGTTCGCGAGGCGCTCACCGCCCGCGGCATCGAGCGGCCGTGGACCCATCAGGTGGCGGCCGCACAGATGGCCTGGTCGGGGCGCCATGTCGTCCTCTCCACCGCCACGGCGTCGGGCAAGTCCCTCGGCTACCAGCTGCCGGCGCTCAGTGCCGCGCTCGGCGGCCGCGAGGAGCCCGGCCGGCGTGGGCGCGGGCCGACCACCCTCTATCTCGCGCCCACCAAGGCCCTGGCCCACGACCAGCTGGAGTCGCTGCGCGCTCTCGGCACCGAGGCCCGAGTCACCACCTGCGACGGCGACAGTAGCCGCGACGAGCGCGACTGGGCTCGTGCCCATGCCGAGTACGTCCTCACCAACCCCGACATGCTGCACCGCTCGATCCTGCCCGGCCACCAGCGGTGGGCCGCGTTCCTCGGCGGCCTGCGCTACGTCGTGATCGACGAGTGTCATCACTACCGGGGCGTCTTCGGGGCGCATGTCGCGCACGTGCTGCGCCGGCTCCGCCGGGTCTGCGCCGCCTACGGCGCCGCGCCGACGTTCATCCTCGCCTCGGCGACCACGGCCGAGCCCGAGCGCACCGCCGGGCGCCTCACCGGACTCGACGTGGAGGCCGTCACCGACGACGGCTCGCCTCGTGGCGAGGTGACGCTCGGCCTGTGGGAGCCGCCGCTCACGCCGTACACCGGAGAGAACGGCGCCCCGGTCCGACGCGCGGCGACGTCCGAGACCGCCGACCTGCTGGCCGACCTCGTCGCCGAGGACGTCCACACCCTCGCGTTCGTGCGGTCGCGTCGAGGCGTGGAGCAGGTGGCGCTCACCGCTGCCGACCTGCTCGACGAGGTCGACCCCGTGCTGCGCGACCGGGTAGCCGCCTACCGCGGCGGCTACCTACCCGAGGAGCGCCGCGCCCTCGAGGCCGCCCTGCGCGACGGGCGCCTGGTCGGACTGGCCGCCACGAACGCGCTCGAGCTCGGCATCGACGTCAGCGGTCTCGACGCCGTCCTCATCGCCGGCTTCCCGGGCACCCGTGCCGCGCTGTGGCAGCAGATCGGCCGTGCCGGGCGCGGCGCCCAGGAGGCGCTGGGCGTGCTCATCGCCCGCGACGACCCTCTCGACACCTACCTCGTGCACCATCCCGAGGCGCTGCTCGGCCAGCCGGTCGAGGCGCAGGTCTTCGACCCCACCAACCCGTTCGTGCTCGGCCCGCACCTGTGCGCGGCCGCCCAGGAGATCCCCCTCACCGAGGCCGACCTGCCGGCCTTCGGCCCGAACGCCGGCGAGGTCACCGAGGCCCTCACCGAGGCCGGATTGCTGCGCCGGCGACCGCGCGGCTGGTTCTGGACCGACCGGCGGCGGGCGGCCGACCTCACCGACATCCGTGGCGCCGGCGGATCGGCGATCACATTGATCGAGTCCGACACCGGCCGCGTGGTGGGCACCGTCGACGGCGCCCGGGCCCACGGCACCGCGCACACCGGCGCCGTGTACCTGCACCGGGGCGAGACCTGGCTGGTCTCCGAGCTCGACCTGGAGGCGCGGGTGGCGACCATGCACCGGGCCGACCTCGACTACTCAACCTCCGCGCGCGAGGTGACCGACATCGTCATCGCCGAGGAGCGCGAGCACCGGGACTGGGGGCCGTGCCGGCTCTCCCTCGGCAGCGTGGAGGTCTCGCAGCAGGTGACCTCCTATCTCAAGCGACGGCAGCCCAGCGGCGAGGTGATCGGCGAGGTGCCGCTCGACCTGCCGGCACGGTCGCTGACCACCAGCGCGGTGTGGTGGACGGTGCCCGACGACGTCCTCGCTCGATCCGGGATCGCCGAGCTCGACCTCCCCGGAGCCGCGCACGCCGCCGAGCACTGCTCCATCGGGATGCTCCCGCTGATCGCGACCTGCGATCGATGGGACATCGGCGGGGTCTCCACGGCCCGGCACGCCGACACCGGCGAGCTGACGGTGTTCGTCCACGACGGCCAGCCCGGCGGCGCCGGGTTCTCCGAGCGTGGCTTCCGCGCCGCTCGACGCTGGCTCACCGCGACCCGAGATGCCATCGCCTCGTGCGCGTGCACCGAGGGCTGTCCCTCGTGCATCCAGTCACCGAAGTGCGGCAACCAGAACAACCCCCTCGACAAGGCCGGGGCCCTGGCCCTGCTCGACGTGCTCCTCGCCGAGGCAGACGCAGACCCGAGCGAACCGATTTAGGCGTACGCTGCGACCATGTTGATCGTCGGCCTCGTCATCATCCTGATCGGCGTCATCCTGGTCGTCGGCGGACTCTTCACCGCCGACGTCAGTGGCACCGACGTCGAGATCTTCGGGATCGCGATGAGCCCGACGATCCTGTTCCTGGCAGGGCTGCTGGCCGGTCTCTGCCTGCTCTTCGGGCTGTCGGTGAGCAAGTTCGGCGCCAAGCGCGAGCTCAAGCAGCGCAAGGAACAGCGCAAGATCGACGACCTCTCCGCCAAGCTCGACCGGGCCGAGGCCCGCCGCGGCCGCGACCTCGACGACCCCGACGTCCGCAACTGAGCATCCTCGAAACCCCTCGCGAGCCTCGGAGGTTGAGCAAGCCGACGAGTGAGGAACGAACCCGTCGGCGCCGACGAAACCTCGCAACCGACCTCGGGAACGCTGGCAGCGCCGGTTGCCGGGGTTCGATCAATCAACGAGCGCTCGCTTGGTCAACCTCCGGCCGGCGGGACGGTCGCCGGGCCGGCGCGCGCCTGCGCGGTGAGGTCGGCGGACTGGCCGAGCCAGTGCGGTCCCTCGACCTCGACACCGACGCGCACCTCACGCCCCTCGACGACACATGCGGTGAGCCGCGCGGTATTGGCCGCGGCGCTCCGGCCGGCCGCGCCGCAGGCGTCGCCACCGATCGCGAGGGTCTGGGCTCCGGCGAGCGCGGCCAGGTCGGCTGCGGACTGGGCGGTGCGGTGGGCCGCCACCAGGGCCGCGACCACGCCGAGTGCGGCCCCGAGCAGGAGCAGGACGCCGGCGAAGGCCACGGTCACGACCGTGGCCGCGCCACGCTCCGGCTCGCCCGTCCGCCTCACGGCGTCGCCTCGACGAGCGCGGTGGCCTCGGCGTGCACGGTGACGGCGGGAAGGAAGCCGAACAGCCCGCCGGGGCCCTCGACCTGCGCGGTCGCCACCGCGACCACGTTCCCGCCGGGCGGGCCACCGGAGATCGTGACGCGGCCACCCTCGGGAGCCACCCGCTCGCCCGCCGCGACGGCGGCCGCCGGGTCGTCGCCGCGGGCCACGGCGCGGGCGGTCTCGCGAGCAGCGTCGACGGCCCGGATCTGCGCGGCACCGACCGAGAGCAGCCACACGAGCCCGATCGTCAGGCTCACCAAGAGCGGCAGGGTCATCGCCAACTCCGCGGTGACCGCGCCACGCTCGCCCCGACCCCGGCGTCCCCGGTCCGGCGGCCGCGCACTCATCCGATGCCCAGCAGCCCGAGAACGTGGTCGAACAGGGTCTTGAGCATCCGATCGCCGAAGCCGCCGCTGAGCAGCTTGTAGAGCAGGCCGGCCAGGCCGGCGCCGGCAGCAGTTCCGACGGCGTACTCGGCGGTCGTGATGCCTCGCTCGGTCCTCCGCCGACCGAGCCGCAGCGGCGTGAGGTTGTCGTGGTGCTGGTTGTCGCGCATGGAACCTCCTCGATCCGGGCCGCCCGATGCGGCCGCGGTACCTGCACTCTGCGACGCCGCGCAGACCTTCCGGGACGTCGTCGAAGGGGCTTGTGGACAAGTGCCGAGTGGGCCGGCCTGTGGACAACCAGGGCACTTCGATCACCAACCCAGCGAGCCGATCAGGCCCGCCACGAGGGGGACGATCCCGATCAGCACGAAGGCCGGGAGCAGGCACAGGCCCAGCGGTACGGCCGCCTTGACGCCGACGGCGCGGGCGCGGTCCTCGACCCCGGCCCGCGCCTCGCGCGCGAGGTCGTCGGCCAGTCGTTCGACCGCGGCCACCACCGGCGCCCCGGTGTCGTGCGCACGCGCCAGGGTGCGCCCGAGCGGGGCGAGGTCGCGGTCGCGGGCCACCTCGGCCCACACGGCCGGGTCGGGAACGCCCAGCCGCAACCGCGCGACCACCGGTCGCAGCCGTTCAGCCGCCGCCCCCGGCAGCGCCTCGGAGACGACGAGGACCGCCTCACCTGGGGCGGCACCGGAGCGCAGGGCGGCGGCGACCAGGGTGACCACGGCGGGAAGGTCGCGCGCGACCTCGGCCCGACGCCGTCGCTCCCGAGGCGACTCGGATCGCCCGATCGTGATCCAGGCGGCGATCGCACCCACGACGGCGCCGACCGATCCGGCCGGACCGCCCACGACCACCGCGACCGCAGCCCCGCACAGCAGCGAGCTGAGCAGCCGATGGCGACGCAGCAACCCCTCGTCCGCGCGATCTCGCCGCTCGTCGAGCCACGTGCCGCCGGAGTCCGGAGCCGGGCGCGGCCGCAGCGGCAGGAGCAGCGCGATCGCCCCCGCGGCACACAACGCGGCGACCAGGGTGGTCACGGCCGGTCGACCTCGCGCGCGAGGGCCTCGATCCAGGAGAGCCCCGCGAAGGCGAACCCGAGACCGAGCGCGAGACATCCGAGGCCGAGGGGATGGGTGAACAGGAAGCCCCACGGGTCGCCGCCGGCGCCGGAGCCGAGGGCGAGTGCGAGCAGCGGCAACAGGGCGACGAGCTTCGCGGTGGCGCGGGCCGAGGCCAGCTCGCCCTCGACGACGCGCCGGGTCGCGCGAGCGCCGCGCAGGTCCTGGGCCACCCGGTCGAGGGTGTCGCCGAGACCTTGCCCGGTGCGGTGGGCGACCTGCCAGGCGGCGCCCACCAGCCGCAGGTCGGCCGCACCGGGTGTGGCCGCCGCCGTCCGCCACGCTGCGGGGACGTCGGCGCCCACCCGATGCGCCTCGGCCACCCGGGCGAGCGCCGGCCAGTCGTCGACGGCCCGCTCCAGCGCGCGGCCCGGAGGTCGGCCGGCGGCCAGCTCGGCCGCCAGGGTCTCGCAGGCCCCCAGCACCAGGCCGGAGACCCGGGCGGCCTCCAACCGGGACCGGCGCGCCCGCACCAGCCGATCGGCGCCGAAGCCGGCTCCCACCGCGATCACGGCGATCGCCACCCAGACGGCGCCGCCCCCACCCACCAGTGCCGCGCCCACGGCCAGGATCAGGAGGATCGGCCACCGCCGGCGCTCGCCCCCGGTCTTCGACCGCGCCACCGACGCCGGGCGTGGACGAGCCGGCCACCAGGCCAGCACCGCCAGTGCCGCGGCGAGCGCGGCGACCACCTCCCCCACGTGGTTCACCGCAGGCCACCGAGCCGGTCGACCAACCGGCCGAGCGCCGGGCCCTCCTCGATCGGCGCGTCCGGCCCGGCCGGGACCTCGACCGCCATCTCCATCTCGACCAGGCCGGACGACGTGCGGGCGGGCACCGCGATCTGCGCGAGCCGCCGGACGCCGTCGGGACCGCGGGCGAGGTGGACGACGACGTCGACCGCCGAGGCGAGCTGGCTGTGCGCGGCCTCGCGCCCGAGCCCGGCGGCCAGCGCCAGCGCCTCGACGCGCGCCGGGACGTCGAGCGCGGAGTTGGCGTGCAGGGTGCCGCAGCCGCCCTCGTGGCCGGTGTTGAGGGCCGCGAGCAGCTCGACCACCTCGCCGCCACGGACCTCCCCCACGACCAGCCGGTCGGGCCGCATCCGCAGGGCCTGGCGCACCAGGGTGCGGACCTCGATCGCACCGGCGCCTTCCACGTTGGCCGGGCGCCCCTCGAGCGCGACGACGTGCGGGTGCTCGGGGCGCAGCTCGGAGGCGTCCTCGACCACGACCAGCCGCTCGTGGCTCGGCGCCCGGCCGAGCAGGGCCGCCAGCAGGGTGGTCTTGCCCGAGCCGGTGCCGCCGCTGATGAGGAAGGCGAGCCGCCGGAGCAGGATCCGGTCGAGGAGCAGGCCGAGGGTCTGCGGCACCATCCCGATCGCGACCAGCTCGTCGAGGGTGTAGCCGCCGCCACGTGGGACCCGCAGGGAGATGACGGTGCCCGGGCGGGCGACCGGGGCGAGGACGGCGTGGAACCGGGTGCCGTCGGCCAGGCGCAGGTCGGCGTAGGGGGCGGCGTCGTCGAGGCGACGCCCACCGAGACCGGCCAGCCGCTGGGCCAGACGACGCACGGCCGACTCGTCGGGGAAGGTGACGGCGGACCGTTCGAGTCCGTCGCCGCGATCGAGATAGACGGCCTCGGCCCCGTTGACCAGCACGTCGGTGACGCCCGGCGTGCGCAGCAGCGGCTCGAGCGGACCGGCGCCGACGACGTCGCGCCGCAGCGCCTCGTGCACCGCGAGCACCATGGCGTCGCCGACCGGCCGGCCGGTCTCGCGCAGCGCCTGGGCGACCCGGTGGGGCGTGAGCTCGCCCGGGCTGCCGGCGAGCCGCTCGCGAACCTCCTCGACGACGACGCCCGGCGCCTCGGGCGAGGCGCTCATGAGGCCGCCGGGACGGCGAGAGTCCCGAGCAGCTCGGTACAGGCCCGGCCGAGTGGGCCGCGATGCGAGCGGACCGGCCCGAGCCCGAGGTCGATGGCCTCGCCGATGCGGCGCTGCTCCGGCATCACGGCCAGGACCCGGGCACCGGTGGCGCGTGCGATGTCGTCGCGGTCGAGCCCGGCGCCGCGCACGACCAGGCCGGGGCCGTTGCGGGCACCCAGCCGAGCGCACAGCCGGGCCGCGGACGCGAGGCCGACCACCGTCGGCACCACGACGACCAGCAGCACGTCGCACCGGGCCGCGACCTCGTCGACCAGGGGTTCGCCCGTGCGAGGCAGGTCGACCACCACGACGTCGTGCCCGCGCCGCGCGGCCGAGAGCGCCTCGCGGACCGCGAAGGCCTGCAGGGTGGCGGTGGATCCGGCGTGCCAGGTGAGCACCCCGAGTCGGCCACGGCGGGGCAGAGCCTCGCGCAGCGCGCGGGCGCTCAGCCGGCCGCTGGTCTCGCACAGGGCGTCCCAGCGGAACCCGTCGGAGCGATCGAGCCCAAGCACCTGGTCGAGACCGGGGCCGAACCGGTCGCAGTCGAGGACGACGGCGTCCCCGGTGCGCGCGGCGGTCTGCGCCAGCGCGCAGGCGAGCGTCGAGGCACCCGCCCCGCCGGAGCCGCCCATCACCCCGATCACCAGCCCCCCGGCTCGCCCCGGCTCCCCGAGATCGGTCAGCGTCTCCACGACCCAGCCCTCCGAGCGCGGCAGCCCCGCGACGTTCTCGGCGCCGAGGGTCAGCGCGGCCCGGAAGAGCTCGTTGGCGGCCGCGCCCCACGCGATCACGTGCACCCCCGCGCGGCGCGCGGGCCCGAGGTCCGCCAACGCGGCGGCGAGGTCGGCCCCGACCAGGACGACCGGCGCCCGCGCCCACGCCCGCAGGACGAGCGCCGGGTCGGCGATCACCTCGGGCACCACCCCCGCGGCCGCGGCGAGCCGCAGCAGCTCGTCGCGGAGGGTGGCGTCGGCGGTGGCGATGAGCGGGAGCACCGGCAGCCCCGACCCACCGATCCGGTCCCGGGCATCCGGATCGTCGTCGGCGCCGAGCGCGAGGGCGAGTGCGAGCGAGTTGGTCATGAAGACACGCTGCCGCGGTGAGCGCCCCGGTACGCCTGCCGTCTTCGTGCCTGTGGATGAGCGACGACCGCCGGGCCCTGTGGATAACGGCTGCCGACCCGAGGCGGGCCGAACCCGCGGGCCGAGCCCCGACCGCCCCGGCCGCTCGCCCTACGATGGAGCACATGGCGCCCGCCGCGGCCTTCTTCGATCTCGACAAGACGATCATCGCCAAGTCGAGCACCCTCGCCTTCTCCAAGCCCTTCCAGGCCGGCGGACTGATCTCGCGACGCGCGATGCTGCGCTCCACCTACGCCCAGTTCGTCTACCTGGTCGGCGGCGCCGATCACGACCAGATGGAGAAGCTGCGCCAGTTCATGTCGCAGCTGGTCGCCGGCTGGGATGTCGCCACGGTCCGCGAGATCGTGGCCGACACCCTGCACAACGTCGTCGACCCGATCGTCTACGACGAGGCCGTCGAGCTCATCGGCCAGCACACCCTGGCCGGGCGCGACGTGATCATCGTGTCGGCGTCCGGCTCGGAGGTCGTCGACCCGATCGGCACCCTGCTCGGCGCCGACCACGTGGTCGCCTCGCGGCTCGAGGTCGTCGACGGCCGCTACACCGGAGAGATCGACTACTACGCCTACGGCGAGGAGAAGGCGCGCGCGATGCGCGATCTGGCCGAGCGCCACGGCTACGACCTCGCGGAGTGCTACGGCTACAGCGACTCGATCACCGACCTGCCCATGCTCGAGGCGGTCGGCTTCCCGCACGTGGTCAACCCCGACAAGGAGCTGCGCCGCCATGCGGTCGAGGCCGGGTGGCCGGTCCTGGAGTTCTCCAAGCCGGTCGCGCTTCGCGCCCGGGTGCCGTTGCCCCCGGCCGGTCCTACGCTCGCCGCGCTGGCGGTCGGCGGCGCCGTCGCCGTGGGCGGGGTGATCTGGGCGGGCGTGCGGCGTCGTCGCCCGGCCTGACGCTGCCTCCAGGCTGGGCCGACCCGGAACCTTCCATCTGCCGCACCGGCGTCGCGCGACCTAGCGTCGCACGCATGACGAAGGACGCCGACCCGGGGCCCGACCTGCGCTACGACTCCGTCAAGCGCGATCCCACCGACCTCCCGCCGGTCGCGATCCGCGTGGTCACGACCTTCGAGGACCGCACCCGGCGGATCGATCTCGCCCTCGGCGGGGAGCAGTCGGTCGCGATCGAGGACGGCGTCGCCACCGCCTTCCCGACCGTCCGGCTCTGGCCGGTGGTGCGCGACCTGCTGCCGCCGGTCGGGCACCTGCGCGCCGACCCCCGCGGTCGCCCGCCGCTCGAGCCCCGGCTGCCCGGGCCCGGCTTCGTCGAGGACTGCCGCGCGTTCGTCGCCCTGACGGTCGTCACCGACGACCCCGCGGACGTGCCGAGCGTCCGCTCCTGGCTCGCCACCGACGACGAGCTGTGGGCGGTCACGCCGTTGCCCGACGGCGCCAACGACGTCGCCCCGGCACCCCCCGGCGCACTGGCCGACCTCCTCGTCTGGGACGTCACCGCCGCCCTGGAGTCGCTGATGCACCGCACCGAGCGGCGGGCCTCCTGATGACGGGCGCGGGCGCCCTGCTCGGGATGGACACCGCCGCGGGCCTCGCGGCGAGCACCGAGCTCGACGCCGGCTCGCAGCGGATCGTCGAGCTCGCGGTCGCCCTCGACGGCGCGTTGCGCTCCTTCGAGTGGGTGGGGACCGACGCCGATCGCTCGCTCAGCACGTGGGAGTCGCAGAGCAGGCCCGACCTCGACGCCAGCGCGCGGGCGCTCGCCGCGATGGCGTTGCTGCTGCGCCAGGAGGCTCAGGCTCAGGACGAGGCGTCCGGTGAGGGCGCGACGTCGGCCGCCGGCGTCGGCGCGCCGGCCGGTGCTCCCACCGACGCGCCGATGGGCTTCATGGGCCGGGTCGGCAGGTTCATCACCGACCGACTCGAGGCCGTCGGCGCGGGCCTGATGCGCACTCTCGGACACTACGGCGACTACTCGCGCAAGGTGCTCGACGTCCTCACCGGCAAGGAGAACCACTCGGTCGCCGAGATCGCGGCCAGCGCCCTGGCCGGCGCCGGCGCTGCGGCCGGCACCGTCGTGAACGCCGCCACCGGCAAGGACGGCAACTGGTTCGGCGAGGGCACGGGCATCGCCGGCGCCCCCACCGAGGTGAGCACCGATCCGCTCCGGGCCGGGCCGTTCTCGCCGCCGCTCGCGCAGCCGACCGACCTGCCCTCGATCATGCAGGGCGTCACCGACAGCTATCAGGTCGGCGAGGGGCCCGGGAGCCACGGCGACGTCCGGATCACCCGCGTCGACAACGGGAACGGCCCCGCCTACATCGTCTCCATCCCCGGCACCGAGCGCTGGTATCCCGACGCCGGCCCGATGCCGCGCGACCTCTCGGCCAACCTCAACCTGATGGCCGGCAATCCGACCGCCGCCGCGCAGTCGGTGCGCGCGGCCATGGAGGCCGCAGGCATCCCGCCGGGTTCACCGGTGATGCTGGTGGGCCACAGCCAGGGCGGCATCATCGCCGGCAACCTGGCCTCCGACCCGGAGTTCGTGCGCCGGTTCGGTGTCACCAACGTCGTGACCTACGGCGCGCCGATCGACCAGCTGCAGCTCGCGCCCGGCGTCCAGGCGCTCCAGGTGCAGCACCGGTTCGACCTGGTGCCCAGACTCGACCTCGGCGGCGTCACGGCGACCGGGCTGCCCGACAGCCGCGTGCAGACGGTGACCCTGGACAGCCCCGGAAGCCCCTGGAGCCTGGCCACCAACCACTCACACTCGGAGTACCGCGACTCGGTGCGCGAAGCGCTCTCGTCGGGCTCGGACGCCGGCCGTATCCTGCGGGACTACCAGTCGACGCTGGCGCCGTTCCTCGTCGGACCGGGCGGGAACGCCACCGCCGTCGACGTCCCGGTGAGTCGCCACCCCTGACGCGAGGAGGGCCAGATGGGCCTGCTGTCCAAGATGCTCGGCGGGAGGCCCGGTGCCGCGGTCGTCACCCAAACCATCCGCGACGCCGTGCGGGTACTGCCCGGCGTCGTCGACCAGAACCTCACCTACAACCATCAGCAGAACGCCTCGGGGGCGGTCACCGGCACCGTCGACGTCGCCGACGCGCCAGCGTTCCTCGAGGTGCTGCGCGCCGTGCACCGCGTGCTCGCCGGGCTGCTCGGCGACGGCGCCAACCGGGTCACCTTCTACCTCGTGGGCCGCACACCTGACGGCGAGTCGGTCACGCCCGGCGACCTCGGGCTCTCCCAGCCGCCCAGCGGGCGCGAGATCGCCCAGCGGCTGCGACTGTGACCCCGCCGTCCACACCCGAAAAGTCAAGCCTTGAACCCGCCGGAGGATCGGCGTAGACAGGGATCAAGACAACTCAAGAGCTACACGTGATCCGGGTACCCACGCGGCGATCCACCCTTCCTACAGGGCGCCTGTGCTCGGGATACTCCCGGGGCAGCAAGATGTGATGCACGCTTGGTAGCCGAGGATCACGTGTCAGGGTGGCGCTCGTGTCCTTCGACCGGGCGCCACCTGCCTGTCTCGGGGCCGGTTTCCTCTCGGCCCGGCTCACTCGGCCTCGCGCCGCAGCGGACTGGCCTCGCCCGCCGCCGTGTAGGCCTCCGCCGCATACAGCACCCACGCATGGGCTCCCGCCCGGCCGCCCTCGGCGTAGCCGCGCAGGTTCGACTCGTACTGCGCCCGCAGGGCCAGGTGCCCGGCCTCCGGCACGATGAGCGACTTCTCGTCGACGCCGCGCGAGACCAGCAGCAGCCGCTCCACCGCGCGCGCCACCAGCCCGTTGTGCGAGGCGAACGGCGCGGCGGTGACCAGCTCGGCGTGCACGAGCGCGGCGACGAGCAGCGCCGGAGCGTCGGTCGGCGCGGAGAGGACGGCGGCGACCTCACGCAGCCGGACGGCCGACTCGGCGTCGCGGGGGCGTCCGAGCCGCTCGGGGTCCAGTGCGCCGGCGCCGGCGACGGCGTGGATCCGGGCCAGCGCCTGCAGCGGCGCACGCCCGAGGGTGGGGGCGAGGGCGAGCAGCTCGGTGGACAGCCGTACCGCGTCGGCGGCGATCTCGTCGCCCTCCCCGGCCCGGACCTGCGCGAGCGTGGAGCCCGAGCCCTCCAGCACCGCGCTGGCGTGCGCGCCCCGCAGCAGCGACTCGACTGTGGTCTCGGGCGAGGTACGGCGCAGCCCGCGGTCGCGCAGGATCACATCGACGCCGTCGCGAGCGGCGGCATAGGCCGACGGGACTCCCTCGAGCGACATCAGGTCGGCCAACGCGTCAGGGCTCACGACCGGCCAGCGTAGGCCAGCGCACGCAAGAGGGTCCGGCGTGGGCGCCAGCGAACCCATCGCGCGAGAACTACGCTGGTCCCGATGACCGAGGACCTCCAGCGCCACGCCCGATCCTTCGGGGCCGTGGCCGACGCCTACGACCGGGGACGGCCCAGCTATCCCGTGGAGGCCGTGGCCTGGCTGGTGGGCAGCGAGCCGGTCACAGTGCTCGAGCTCGGCGCCGGCACCGGGCAGCTCACTGCCCGCCTGGTCGCAGCCGGTCACGAGGTCTACGCCACCGAGCCGGACGAGGCGATGCTGGCGCTGCTGCGCCGCAACCTGCCCGACGTCCAGTCCTCGGCCAGCGGCGCCGAGGAGATCCCGCTGCCCGACCGGAGCATCGACGTCGTCGTCGCCGCGCAGTGCTTCCACTGGTTCGATCCGGCCGTCGCGCTACCGGAGATCGCGCGGGTCCTCAAGCCCGGCGGGGTGTTCGCGGCGGTGTGGAACCGCAGGGACGAACGGATCCCGTGGGTGCGCAAGCTGGGCCGGATCATCGGCACCCAGGAGCACCTGGCCGAGCCGTTCGCCGCCGTGGCCGACGCCGCCGAGTTCGCCACAGTGGACGAGGCGTCGTTCAAGCACTGGCAGGTGGTCGACCGCCGCTCGATCCAGGACCTGGTGCTCTCGCGCTCCAACATCTCGGTGATGAGCGACGGCGAGCGCGAGCGCACGCTGGCCGACCTGCTCGCGCTGTACGACGACTACGGCCGCGGCATGGACGGCATGCAGCTGCCCTACGTCGCGGCGTGCTACCGCGCCGTGGTGGCCGATCGTCCCGAGCCCGCCCCGGAGCCGATCCTCGAGTCCGGTGGCGAGGGCGCCGGAGCCGAGGGCGAGGACCCGATGGACGACTCCGCGCACACTCTCCCGCGGATCGCCGCCGGCGCCGACGACGACACCGGCACCCTGCTGATCGACTTCCGCTGAGCCTGGCTGAGCGCCCTCAGCTCAACTGGCCGTGGTAGTTCGGCAGCCGGTAGGCGCGCTCGTAGCCGCCCCCGGAGAAGTCGTGCGGATAGTTGCCGACGTTGGCGACCAGGACGTAGCCGGCGTCGCGGAACTGCCGTCGGCAGCGCTGCTTCCCGGCCTCGGCGCCCAGGCCCGTCTTGCGCAGGCAGATGCCGTCGATGTCGTAGCCGGCCTCGGTGACCGCTCGGACGGTCTGGTCGCGCATGGACTCCTCGCGGGCGGTGTTCACGAACACCGCGATGCCGAGGCGTCGCGCGGTGCGGGCGAAGCGCAGCACCGGCCGGACCGGGCGCCCGGTGGCGAACTCGGTGGCGAGCATCGTGTTGTCGACGTCGAGGTTGATCGCGAGCTGCTCACCCTCGGTGGCGCGGGCCGCGCGCCGGTGCAGGTAGCGCCGGGACCCCTTCATCACCGCTCGGACGTCCTCGCGCCACTGCCGCTCGGTCACCGGAGCCGACCGGTCGGCCGTGAACGCCGCCTCGTCGGCCGCGCTGAGCACCGTGGGATCGCGGACGTCGCCGGGCAGGGCGGCGAGGCCGACCGCGAGCGCCACCGCCGCGACGAGCGTGAGCAGCCATCGCATCGAGGTGACCGAACGCGTCCTCATCGGCCGGCGGCCTCCGCGGCGAGCAGCTCCTCGGCCCGCTGCACGACCAGGTCGACGACCAGCGGGTGCGGGCCGATGGCCTCGGCCACGACGGTGTCAGGGACGTCGAGCCGGCCGATGCGATCGGCGAAGTGCCCCGGGGAGAGAAGGTAGGGAGAGACGGCGTCGCCGGGACGCACGATCTCGTCGGGGCGGGTGCCGTGGCCCGAGAGCGTGGCGAGCTCGACCGGCCCGTCCCAGGCGCGGGCCAGCAGCGAGACCGCGCCCATCTGGTCGCATCGGGCAGCCTCGTCGGAGGACCCGGCCGCCACCAGGACGACGCGCTGGCCGCGCTCGGCGCCGGCTTCCAGCAGCCGGTCGACCTGGGCCTGCGCGAGCAGCGGGTCCGGGCCGAGCGTGCGGCCGAGCGTGACCGGCACCGACGCGCGGGCGATGGCCTCCGGGAGATCGCTGCGCACGTGGAAGCCGGTGGAGAGCAGCATCGGAACCACGATGACCGGCCGGTCGGCGTCCTCCATGACCTCGGAGAACAGCGGCTCGGAGAGCTCGACGAAGCTCGCCATCGCCGGGAGGCCGAGCCGCCTGCCCGCGGCCTCGGCGACCGCGCGGGAGACCTGGTTGCCGTCGACGTTGCGGGTGCCGTGGGCGACCAGCACCAGTCGGTGTCCGGTGTCGGTCTGGGTCCCCCCGGTCATGAGGTCGCCGTCGATCGGTCGCGGGTCAGCACGCAGTGGACTATGCGCCTCTCGGCGTGTCGCGTGCAACCACCCGGGCTCGGAGCCTGACCGGCTCGAGGACCGGTCGCGGTCCGTCCTCGCGGCCAGGACGGGGCATCCGCGGAACTGAGAAGGCGGTGAGAATCCTCAACAGGGCTTGACGAATGAACGTGCGCCGGCGCGACCCGGCGACGCCGTGCCAGCCGGCCTCCGGTCGCCTCGCGTGCTGGCGGGGACTCGCCGGGTGTGGCAGGCGCCACACGATCACGCGAGACTGACCCCATGACCCCGCTGTCGAGGATGTGGCGACGCACCCGTCTGGGGTCCGAGGCCGACCGCGCGACGTTCCGCACCCTGCACCAGGCCTCGCTCGCCTCCCCGGCACTGCGCGAGGGCTTGACCGCCGACAGCGCCGAGCGCTCGGCGCGACACCTGCGCGCGCTTCTCGGGACGCCGGCTCTGGCGCTCACCGACACCGCGGGCGTGCTGGCGTGGGACGGCTCGGCCGACCACCACGCCGCTGGGGTCCCGAACCTGATCGCCCAGACCCTCGAACGCGGCCGGACCCGCAGCTTCGGCCGGGTCGACCTGCCCTGCGAGTTCACCGGCTGCGAGGCCCGCACCGCGGTGGTCAGTCCGCTGGTGGTCGAGGAGCGGATGGTCGGCACGCTCGCGGCGTTCGCGCCCATCCCCACCGCGGGCCTGGCCCGCGCCACCGAGGAGGTCGCGACCTGGGTGTCGGGACAGCTCTCCCTCGCCGAGCTCGACCTGTCGCGCGCCCGGCTCGCCGAGGCCGAGGTCCGCGCCCTGCGCGCCCAGATCAGCCCGCACTTCATCTACAACTCCCTCGGCGCGATCGCCAGCTTCGTGCGCACCGACCCCGACCGCGCCCGCGAGCTGCTGCTCGAGTTCGCCGACTTCACCCGCTACTCCTTCCGCCGGCACGGCGAGTACACGACCCTCGCCGAGGAGCTCCGCTCGATCGAGCGGTACCTGCTGCTCGAGCAGGCCCGGTTCGGCGACCGGCTCCAGGTCCGGCTCAGCATCGCCCCGGAGGTACTCCCGGTCGCCGTCCCGTTCCTGTGCATCCAGCCGCTGGTGGAGAACGCCGTCCGGCACGGGCTGGAAGGCGTCGCCGGGTTCGCCGACGTCGGCCACATCACCATCACCGCGCTCGACCGCGGCCAGGAGTGCGTGATCGAGGTCGAGGACGACGGCGCCGGCGAGGACCCCGAGCGGGTACGCCGCTCGCTGGCCGGAGACGCCTCCCTCGACTCTGTCGGCCTCGGCAACGTCGACGCGCGGCTGCGCACCTCCTACGGCGACGACTACGGCCTGGTCGTGGAGACCGCACCCGGCGCCGGCACCAAGGTGATCGTGCGGGTGCCCAAGTTCGCGGCGGGGGTCAGCGCATGAACGGCCCGGCCAGCACTCCGCGTATCGGCCCCGGCCGTGCGCCATTCGGCGCAATTGCGCCGAACGGGTCACCCGCCGACCGCCCGACCGACCCAAACCGCGCAATTGCGCCGAACGGGCCGGCCGCCGACCGCTCCACCGACCCAAACCACGCAATTGCGCCGAACGGGCCGGCCGCCGACCGCTCCACCGACCCAAACCACGCAATTGCGCCGAACGGGCCGCGCCCACGCACGCTCCGCCGCGCCGAGGAGCCCACATGAACGGCGCGACGTCCGGGCTGCGCGTCCTGGTCGTCGACGACGAGCGCCCGGCCCTCGACGAGCTCGAGTACCTGCTCTCCGGCGACCCGCGCGTCGGCGAGGTGCTCACCTGCGGCTCGGCCACCGACGGGCTGCGGGTGCTGCGCGAGACCGACGTCGACTGCGTCTTCCTCGACGTCCAGATGCCCGGACTCACCGGTCTCGAGCTCGCCGAGGTGCTCGGACGCTTCCGCACGCCGCCGCCGATCGTGTTCGTGACCGCGCACGAGTCCCACGCGGTCGACGCCTTCGAGCTACAGGCGGTCGACTATGTGCTCAAGCCGGTGCGGGCCGAGCGCCTGGCCGAGGCGGTGCGCCGGGTCAGCCAGAGCCTCGACGGCGAGGATCGGGCGGCGACGGCGGTCCCCGACGTCCAGATCCCGGTCGAACGCGGCGGGGTCACCCGGTTCGTCGGGCGCTCGGAGGTCACCCACGTGGAAGCGCAGGGTGACTACGCCCGGCTCCACACTGCCACCGGCAGCCACCTGGTGCGAGTGCCTCTGTCGACCTTGGCCGAGGACTGGCAAGCAGGCGGCTTCGTCCGGATCCACCGCTCGATGCTGGTCGCGATCGCCCACGTGCGCGAGGTGCGGATGGATGGCGGGCGCTGCACGGTGGTGGTCCCCGGACCCGGGACGAGCGAGGTCGAGCTGGCCGTGAGCCGGCGCAACACCCGCGAGCTGCGCGACGTGCTGCTGGGCCGGAGCGCGCCATGAGCGCCGAGCAGCCCCAGCCGGCCCGGCGCGTCCGCGTCACCGGGCCCGACCGTCGTCCGCGGCCGACCCCCCGCACCGGTGACATCGACGAGGAGACCCGGCTCGGCAGCGTCTACCTCGACTCCCTGCTACGCGAGCAGCTGCTCCTCGCCGCCCGCATCCTCGGGCTGCTCGTCCTGACCTTCGGCGCGATCCCGCTGGTCTTCTACCTCGCGCCCGGCCTCGACGACGTCCGGGTGGCCGGCGTCCCGATCGCGTGGCTGGTGCTCGGCGTCCTCTCGTATCCGTGGCTGGTGCTGCTCGGGTGGAGCTACGTGCGGCGCGCCGAGCGCAACGAGCGGCACTTCGCCGATCTCCTCGACGAGGACCAGTGAGCACCCGCGAATGAGCGAGGTACCGGGCCTGGTCGCGGTGGCCGTGGTGACCGTGGCGACCCTCGCGATCGGCACGTGGGGCCTGCGCTTCTCCCGCACCACCAGCGACTTCTTCGTCGCTTCGAGGTCGGTGCGGCCCCGCCTCAACGCCAGCGCGATCGCCGGGGAGTACCTCAGCGCGGCCTCCTTCCTCGGTGCCGCGGGGCTGCTGCTCACCTTCGGCGCCGACATGCTCTGGTACCCGGTGGGCTGGACGGCGGGCTACCTGGTGCTGATGGTGCTCGTGGCCGCGCCGCTGCGTCGCAGTGGCGCCTACACGCTGCCCGACTTCGCCGAGGCTCGGCTCGACTCGCGCCGGGTGCGGCAGGTCTGCTCGCTCCTCGTGGTCGCGATCGGCTGGCTCTACCTCGCACCGCAGTTCGAGGGCGCCGGTCTCACGCTGGCAGCCGCGATCGGGGCGCCGCGATGGGTCGGCCCTCTCGTCGTCGGTCTGGTCGTGCTGGTCAACGTCGGCTCCGGCGGCATGCGCAGCATCACCTTCGTCCAGGCCTTCCAGTACTGGCTGAAGCTCACCGCGCTGTTGGTGCCGGCGGCGGTCCTCCTGGTGGTGTGGGCCGGGGACGGCGCGAGCGGGCAGAGCGTCACGGCCGACGACTGGTCGCTGCCGGTGGGCGATGGCGGCGGCCTGGGCCTCTACACGACCTACTCGCTGATCCTGGCCACCTTCCTCGGCACGATGGGGCTCCCCCACGTCGTCGTCCGCTTCTACACCAACCCCGACGGCCGTGCCGCGCGGCGCACCACCCTGGCGGTGCTCGCGCTCCTCGGTGCGTTCTACCTGCTGCCGCCGATCTACGTCGCGCTCGGCCGGGCCTACGGCGCAGACCCGACCGCAGCCGACACGCTGGTCCTGGAGCTGCCGCGACTCGTGGCGCCTGGGGTCGTCGGCGACGTCCTCACCGGCCTGGTCACCGCCGGCGCCTTCGCGGCGTTCCTGTCCACCGCGTCCGGTCTCGCGATCGCGGTGTCGGGCGTCCTCACGCAGGACGTGACGTCGCGGCGGCTGGCGGGGATCACGGCGTTCCGGGTCGCCGGGGTGGTCGCGGTGCTCGTGCCGCTGTCGGCGGCGCTGCTGCTCCCCGACTTCGGGGTCGCCCGGGCCGTGGGGCTCGCGTTCGCGGTGGCCGCCTCGACGTTCTGCCCGCTGCTGGTGCTCGGGATCTGGTGGCGCCGGCTCACCGCGGCCGGTGCGGTGGCGGGGCTGCTGGTCGGGGGCGCCGGCTCGATGGCGGCGGTCGCCCTCACGCTGGCCGACGTCACCACGCGCGGCTGGGTCGACGTCCTCCTGGCCCAGCCGGCCGCCTGGTCGGTCCCCTTGGCCTTCGCCACGATGGTCGGCGGATCGCTGTTGACGGCCCGCCGCGCCCCCGCCCACGCCCACCGGTTCATGGTCCGCCTGCACACCCCCGAGACCGTCGACCTCGACCGCTCCTGAGCCGATCGGGGCCGACCGCTCGTCGCGCCGGACCGACCGCTCGGCGCAACGTGGTCCCCGTCCGGCGCATGAGGGAGACGCACCCCTCCCGGCGTCGCCGCGCCCGCTCCTAACGTGACCGCCGTCACTAACCGCGCTCGGAAAGGTTTCCGCGATGGTCTCCGACAAAGACCCGTCCACCGACAGGGCGGCACGACACGATCCCATCTACGACGCCATGGCGGAGTCGCCGGAGTTCAAGGAGCTCCGACACCGCTACCGCGCGTTCGTGTTCCCGGTGACCGTGGCTTTCCTCGCCTGGTTCCTGCTCTACGTCGTGATGTCGAACTGGGCGGAGAGCTTCATGGCGCAGAAGGTCGTCGGCAACATCAACGTCGCCCTCGTCTTCGGGCTGCTCCAGTTCGTGACCACCTTCCTCATCGCCTACGCCTACAGCCGCTACTCCGCCACCCGGCTCGACCCGCTGGCCGACCAGCTGCTCCACGTCTATGAGGAGGAGACCCGCTGATGGACCACCAATGGATCACCACGGCGCTGTTCCTGGCGGTCGTCGCGCTGACGATCTTCGTGACCGTCCGCGCCAGCCGGTCGACGTCGGGCACCTCCGACTTCTACGCCGGCGGGCGCTCCTTCTCCCCCATCCAGAACGGGCTGGCGATCGGCGGCGACTACATGTCGGCCGCCTCCTTCCTCGGCATCTCCGGAACGATCGCCCTGTCCGGCTACGACGGCTTCCTGTACTCAATCGGCTTCCTCGTCGCGTGGCTGGTCGCGCTGCTGCTGGTCGCGGAGATGCTGCGCAACTCCGGCCGATTCACCATGGCCGACCAGCTCGCGTTCCGGATGAAGCAGCGGCCGGTTCGGATGGCCGCGGCGACGTCGACGGTGGTCGTCTCGATCTTCTACCTGCTGGCCCAGATGGTCGGCGCGGGCCTCCTGGTCGCGCTGCTCCTCGGCGTCGACAGCCAGGCGGTCAAGAACATCGTGATCCTCGGCGTCGGCTTCCTGATGATCTTCTACGTCACCGTCGGCGGCATGAAGGGCACCACCTGGGTGCAGATCGTCAAGGCCGTGCTGCTGATGACCGGCTCGGCGCTGATCGTCGTGCTGGTACTCGCGCAGTTCAACTTCAACCTCTCCGAGCTCCTCGGCGCCGCGGCCGACAACAGCGGCAAGGGGCAGGCCTTCTTGGAGCCCGGACTGAAGTACGGCGCCACGCTGACCAGCAAGCTCGACTTCGTCAGCCTCGGCATCGCCCTGGTGCTCGGCACCGCCGGCCTGCCGCACATCCTGATCCGGTTCTACACCGTGCCGACGGCCAAGGACGCCCGCAAGTCCGTGCTGTGGGCGATCGGCCTGATCGGCGTCTTCTACCTGTTCACGCTGGTGCTCGGCTTCGGCGCCGCCGCGATGCTCGACACGGCCACCCTCGACACCTCCGGGAACCTCGCCGCACCACGACTGGCCGAGGAGGTCGGCGGCGGAGTCGACTCCACCGGCGGCGCGATCCTGCTGGCGCTGATCTCGGCGGTCGCCTTCGCGACGATCCTGGCGGTGGTGGCTGGCCTGACGCTGACGTCGTCGGCGTCGGTGGCCCACGACATCTACAACAACGTGATCCGCAAGGGCGAGGCGACGGAGAAGGAGGAGATCCGGGTGACCCGGTACGCCGCCGCCGCGATCGGCCTGGTCGCGATCCTGCTGGCGATCCCGGCCCAGTCGCTCAACATCGCCTTCCTGGTGGCCCTGGCCTTCGCCGTGGCGGCCTCGGCGAACCTGCCGACGATCCTGTTCAACATGTTCTGGCGGCGGTTCAACACCCGCGGGGCGCTGTGGAGCATCTACGGCGGTCTGATCTCCTCGGTCACCTTGGTGATCTTCTCGCCGGTGATGTCGGGCAAGGGCATCGACCCGGTCACCGGCAAGAACCGTTCGCTCCTGCCCACCGACATCGACATCTCGTGGTTCCCGCTGGAGAACCCCGGCCTGGTGTCGATCCCGCTCGGCTTCCTGCTCGGCATCATCGGCACGCTCAGCAAGCGCGAGCCGGCCGCGGAGGACCGCTACACCGAGCTCGAGGTGCGCGCCCTCACCGGCGCCGGCGCCGAGAAGGCGGTCTCGCACTGAGCCTGCGCCACTGAGGCTCCCGAGAACCCCGCGCGGCCGACCGTCGTCCCCCCAACGAACGGTCGGCCGTGCGGTAGTGCGCATACCCATCGGTGCCTCGAGCCGGCGCCTGCAACCCCACCGCAACCACCGCTCGTCAGGCTGGACCCAGCGTCCTAGTGTGATGAGTGGCACCCGAACAGATCCGAGGAGACTTCCCGTGAGCGACCAGACCCTGTCGAACCTGCTCAAGGAGGACCGGCGCTTCGAGCCGCCGGCCGACCTGGCTGCGGCCGCCAACGTCCAGGAGGAGGCCTACGCCCGTGCCGACGCCGACCCCGAGGCCTTCTGGGCCGAGCAGGCCGAGCGTCTCTCCTGGGACACCCCGTGGAGCCAGGTCCTCGACTGGTCGGACCCGCCGTTCGCGAAGTGGTTCGTCGACGGGAAGATCAACGCCGCCTACAACTGCGTCGACCGGCACGTCGAGGAGGGGCGCGGCGACAAGGTGGCGATCCACTTCGTCGGCGAGCCGGAGGGCGACACCCGCGACCTCACCTACAGCGAGCTGAAGGACCTCGTCTCGCAGGCGGCCAACACCCTGGCCGACCTCGGCGTCGAGGCCGGCGACCGGGTCGCGATCTACATGCCGATGATCCCCGAGGCGATCGTCGCGATGCTTGCCTGCGCCCGCATCGGAGCTCCGCACATGGTCGTGTTCGGCGGCTTCTCCTCCGACGCCCTCGCCTCGCGCATCGAGGACTGCCAGGCCAAGGTCGTCATCACCTCCGACGGCGGCTACCGCCGCGGCGCGGCCTCCGGCCTCAAGCCCGCGGTCGACGAGGCCGTGGCGAAGGCCGCCGAGGCCGGGCACCAGGTCGAGAAGGTCCTGGTGGTCAAGCGCACCGGCCAGGACCTCGGCCCCGACGGCTGGAACGACGACCTCGACGTCTGGTGGCACGACAGCGTCGAGAAGGCCTCCACCGAGCACACGCCCGAGGCGTTCGACGCCGAGCACCCGCTGTTCATCATGTACACCTCGGGCACCACCGGGAAGCCCAAGGGCATCCTGCACACCACCGGCGGCTACCTCACCGGCGCGGCCTACACCCACTGGGCGATCTTCGACCTCAAGCCCGACGACGTGTACTGGTGCACCGCCGACATCGGCTGGATCACCGGGCACTCCTACATCACCTACGGACCGCTGGCCAACGGCGTCACCCAGGTGCTCTACGAGGGCACGCCCGACTCGCCCGAGCGCGGCCGCTGGTGGAAGATCATCGAGGACAACAAGGTCACGATCTTCTACACCGCCCCCACCGCGATCCGCTCCTTCATGAAGCAGGGCCGCGAGATCCCCGACCAGCGCGACCTCTCCTCCCTGCGGCTCCTGGGCTCGGTCGGCGAGCCGATCAACCCCGAGGCCTACGTCTGGTACCGCCACGTCATCGGCGGCGACCGCACGCCGGTCGTCGACACCTGGTGGCAGACCGAGACCGGGATGATCCTGATCAGCCCGCTCCCCGGCGTCACCCCCGGCAAGCCGGGCTCGGCGATGATCCCGCTGCCCGGCATCGCGGCCGACGTCGTCAACGAGGAGGGCGAGTCGGTGCCCGACGGGTCCGGGGGCTACCTCGTGCTCACCCAGCCCTGGCCGGCGATGCTGCGCACGATCTGGGGTGACGACGAGCGCTTCAAGGACACCTACTGGTCCCGGTTCCCGGCCAACGCCGAGCGGCCGACCCCGTGGTACTTCGCCGGCGACGGCGCCAAGAAGGACGACGACGGCGACCTGTGGATCCTGGGCCGGGTCGACGACGTCATGAACGTCTCGGGCCACCGGCTCTCGACCACCGAGATCGAGTCGGCGCTGGTCTCGCACCCGAAGGTCGCCGAGGCGGCTGTGGTGGGCGCCAAGGACGAGGACACCGGACAGGCCGTCGTCGCGTTCGTCATCCTGCGCGACGAGGCGATCGCCGAGGCCGACGAGCCCGGCGAGGGCGAGGACGTCGTGAAGGAGCTGCGCCAGCACGTCCGCACCCAGATCGGCCCGATCGCCACGCCGCGCCAGATCATGGTCGTGCCCGAGCTGCCCAAGACCCGCTCGGGCAAGATCATGCGCCGCCTGCTGCGCGACGTCGCCGAGCATCGCGAGGTCGGCGACGTCACCACGCTCGCCGACTCCTCGGTGATGGACCTCATCTCGGCCGGAGTCAGTTCGGGCAAGGAGGACTAGGTGTCGGGCGGCCGGAGCGTCGGTGTGGGTAGGGTCGGTCCCATGGCCACCGAGAACAGCGTCGCTCCGCTCGTCGACCGCACCGACGAGCCCACCATCGGCCGCCTCGTCAGCGACGCCAGTCGTGACATCTCCACGCTGGTCAGCAAGGAGATCCAGCTCGCGAAGACCGAGCTGAAGGTCAGCATGAGGTTCGGCGCCGCCGGCGTCGTGTTCTTCGTGGCCGCGGCCTTCATCGCGGTGCTGGCGATCATCATGCTCTCGGTCGCCTTCGCCTACCTCATCCACTGGAACGGCCACGGCCTGGCCCTGCACTGGGCCTTCCTCATCGTCGCCGGCGCCTACCTCCTCATCGCCGGCCTCCTGGCCTTCATCGGCATCAAGAAGTTCAAGAAGGTCGGCCCGCCGGAGAAGGCGATCGCCGAGGGCAAGCAGATCCCGGCCGCCCTCAAGGGCCACGCCTGACCCCCTCCCGACCCTCGCATCTGCGCTGACCCGTCCGCTATAGCTGACGGGTCAGCGTCCATTTGCGCTGACCCGTCAGCTATGGCTGACGGGTCAGCGTGGTGTGTGCACAGGTGCCTGTGGACGAGCGCGGATCAGCCCGCGCAGCCCTCGGTGGAGACGGCGTCGGAGCCGGAGATGCCGTCGGCGGCGGCGTCCTCGACCTGCTCCCAGGTGAGGGCGTAACCGGTGTCGTTGTCGGTGACGGAGGCGGCGAAGACGACGCCGGCCACGCGGCCCTGGGTGGTCACGATCGGGCCGCCGGAGTTGCCAGGGCGGATCTTGCCGCGCAGCGAGTACACCTCGCGCACCACTGTGCCGCCACCGTAGATGTCGGGTGAGCGGAGGTTCTGCTCCGACCGCACCCGCCCGCGCTGGACGTCGTAGGGGCCGTCCTCGGGGTAGCCGAGGATCGCGACGCCGTCCTTGGCCTCGGTGACCGACTCCCGCTCCTCGTCGTCACCGTCGACAAAGGAGAGCGGGGCCCGGCCGAGGTCGTCGACCTTGAGCACGGCGACGTCGAGCTTGGCGTTGTAGTAGACGACGCTCGCATCCAGCGTGGTGGCGCCGATCTGGACGGTCGGCTCATCGACGCCGGCCACGACGTGGGCGTTGGTCATGACCCGGTCGTCGGAGTAGAGGAAGCCGGTGCCCTCGATGCCGCGACCGCAGTCGTTGTTGCCGCGCACCTTGAACACCGCCTCCTCGGCGGCGGTGACGTCGGGGTCGGTGAGCAGGCGTTCGGCCCCGGGAGGCACCTCGACGATCCGCTCGTCGGCGAAGGGCTCGAGGTAGCGCGGGAAGAACGAGGTGCCGACGACGTTGTTGAACGCCTGGAGCGCGCTGGGAGCCGTCGCCGGGAGAGCGTCGTTGACCGTGCGCAACACCGCGGACTCGCGCACCATCGGGGTGAGTCCGCCGATCCGTGAGCCCGACACCGCGACGCCGAGCGCCCACGCGACCAGCAGCACGGCCACCGCACTCAACGCCGCGCCGCCGATCGCGTCGACGGCGCGCGCCGGCTGCCAGGTGATCTTGTCGCGGATCTTGGCGCCGAGGAACTGCATCAATGCCTGGCCGAGCGAGGCGCACAGGATGACGATGAACAGCGCGGCCAAGGAGATCGTGAGCGACGGCTCGGCGTCGCCGAGGATGAGCGGGGCCAGCAGGATGCCGCCGAGTCCGCCCACCAGCAGCCCGACCGTCGCGAAGGCGCCGGTGACGAAGCCCTGCCAGTAGCCGGAGAGTGCGTAGGCGAGCACCAGCAGGACCAGCAGCCAGTCGAGAAGGTTCATCGTCGACGGCGCTCCTCGAACTCGGTGTTGGGAAGCACGGGCTTCATGGTGGTGGCTCGCCGCCCGCGAAGCATGTATTCGGGCAACTCGCGGTCCGGCGCGTCGGGCAGGTCCTCGATCCAGCCGAGGTACTCGAACAGCCGCGCCACGATGCCGCCGGTGAACCCCCACAGGATGACGTCGTGGTCCTCGCCGATGAGGAAGCCCGGCGAGCGCCACCCCGACGGCCCCGTGACCGTGATCCGGTGCGCGGGGTCGCGCAGCTCGCTCAGGGGGACCCGGTAGACCGCGTGCACCTCGTCGGGCGAGCGGACGCCGACCGGGCTCGGGTGGCGCCACCACCCCAGCACCGGGACGACCGCATGGTTGCTCGGCGGGACCCACAGCTCGGGTAGGTCGGCGAACAGCTCGACGCCCGCGGGATCGAGTCCCACCTCCTCGTCGGCCTCGCGCAGGGCCGCCTGCTGCGGGGTCTCCCCCGCGTCGACGCCGCCGCCGGGGAACGACACCTGGCCCGGGTGCGAGCGCATGTGGTGGGCACGCTCGGTGAGCAGCAGGTCGGGTCCGCGCTCGCCCTCTCCGAAGAGCATCAGCACGGCGGAGCGACGCACGTCGTCGGCGTCGTCGGGCACCATGAAGCGGGTCAGGTCGTGCACCGTGATCGCGCGCGCGGCCTGCTCGACCGGGCGCAGCCAGGCCGGCAGCCCGGGATGCTCGTCGAAGGTCACAGCGTGATCCCCAGATGCTCGCGGACCAGGTCGCGGACCTCCGCGACGGAGTGGACGCCGCCGGTCGCCTTGGCGGCGACGTCGCCCTCGGCGTCGAGGAAGATGAACTGGGGGAAGCCGGGAGCCAGGCCGAGATCAGGTTGGTCGAAGAGATCGCCACCAGGGTCGGCCAGCTGCGGATAGGTGGCGCCAACCAGCTCGGCGAACGAGATCGCCATCTCCGGCTGGGTGTCGGTGACGTCGAGCCCGAGGACCGGCACCTGGCTGCCGTAGGCCTCGTGGAACTTCTGCAGGGCCGGCATCTCCTTGCGGCACGGACCGCACGCGGTGTTCCAGACGTTGAGGATCATCGGGCCGGTGAGGCTGGACAGGTCGACGTCGTCGCCCCCGCCGAGGCAGGGCAGGGTGAGCTCGGGCAGCCCCCCGCCGCCGGGTCCCGGGACGCACGGCTCGATGCCGGCCGCCGCCTTCATCTCCCGCAACTCCGGGGTGTCGACGTCGACGCTGCTCGGGCCGGGGGACTCGCGATCGGGCGCACAGCCGGCCGCGGCCACCAGCACGACGGCGGCGACGAGGGCTGCCGATCGACGAGCGAGCGATCGGATCACAGGACCGCTCACGCCGGGCCCTGCGTCTTGACCAGGGCCTCGGCGACCTCGGGGTCGGTGGGCCCCTCCCCGAACGAGGGGCACCAGCGAGCGAGCGGGCAGGCGCCGCAGGCCGGCTTCTTGGCGTGGCAGCGCCGCCGTCCGTGCCAGATGACGCGGTGGCTCAGCATCGTCCAGTCGCGCTTGGGGAACAGTGCCCCGATGGCGTGCTCGACCTTCACGGGGTCGGTCTCCTCGGTCCAGCCGAAGCGGCGCACCAGGCGGCCGAAGTGGGTGTCGACGGTGATGCCGGGGACGTCGAAGGCATTGCCCAGGACGACGTTGGCCGTCTTGCGTCCGACGCCGGGGAGGGTGACCAGGTCGTCCAGGCGTGCGGGCACCTGGCCGTCGAAGCGCTCGACCAGCGCGGCACTCAGCTTCAACAGCGCCTCGGTCTTGGCGCGGAAGAACCCGAGCGGACCGAGGAGCGTCTCGAGCGCCTCGCGGTCCGCGGCCGCCATCGCCGCGGGATCGGGATAGGCCGCGAACAGCGCCGGCCGGACGGCGTTGACCCGCCGGTCGGTGGTCTGCGCGCTCAGCACGGTGACCACCAGGAGCTGGAAGGGGTCGTCGAAGTCGAGCTCGCAGCGGGCGTCGGGATAGGTGGTCGCGAGCGTCCGGTTCATCTTGCGCGCCCGGCGGACCAGGCCGGTGCGGGTCTCCCCGCCGGGGGCCTCCACGGTCGGGGTCTGGGGGGTGGAAGCGGCGGCTGGCACGGTCTCAGCCTACGGTCCGGTACCGACGCTCCGATCGCACTCCCCGAGAGGCCGATGGTCCACACACCGCGGGTTCGGTTCTGTGTGCGGTTGGTCACCCTCTAGGATCGGGTCCGGGGTCCGGTCTCTCGGGCGCCCCGTCGCCGATGTACAACGGAGGATCCGTGGATAACGAGGTACTGCGCCAGGCCCCGCTCTTCAGCGCGCTCGACGACGAAGCGGCGACCGCGTTGGGCGACTCGATGAGCGAGACCCGGCTTCGCCGTGGCGACGTGCTCTTCCACGAGGGCGACTCCGGCGACCGGCTCTACGTCGTCCTCGACGGCAAGGTGAAGCTCGGCCGCACCTCCACCGACGGCCGCGAGAACCTGCTGGCGATCCTCGGCCCCGGCTCGATGTTCGGCGAGCTGTCGCTCTTCGACCCCGGCCCCCGTTCGGCCACCGTCACCGCCGTCACCGACGCCTCGTTCGCCTCCCTCTCCCACGAGGACCTCCTGCGCTGGCTCGAGGGGCGCCCGATCGTCGCCCGCGGCCTGCTCACCCAGCTCGCCAGCCGCCTGCGCAAGGCCAACGACGTCGTCGCCGACCTGGTGTTCTCCGACGTCCCCGGCCGGGTCGCCAAGGCGCTGCTCGACCTCTCCGACCGCTTCGGACGCACCGCCGACGACGGCATCCACGTCCACCACGACCTCACCCAGGAGGAGCTCGCCCAGCTCGTCGGCGCCTCCCGCGAGACCGTCAACAAGGCGCTGGCCGACTTCGCCTCCCGCGGCTGGATCCGCCTCGAGCCGCGCTCGGTCGTGATCATGGACATCGAGCGGCTGGCGCGGCGGGCTCGCTGAGGTTCGGGTTCTGCGCGGTCGAGCCTGGCGCGGGCCCTAAGCGCGCAATTGCGCTGAACGGTGCAGAATCCAGCCGCCCCACCGACCCAAACCGCGCAATTGCGCCGAACGGTGCAGAATCCAGCCGCCCCACCAACCCAAACCGCGCAATTGCGCCAAACGGTGCACTGGGAGCCGCGCAAGACCTCGGAGCCTCGACCTACGCGGCGAAGTGCTCTCGCCACGCGGGATCGATCGGAGGGACCCCGATCATCCCCCGGCTGATCAGCAGCCGACGGATGCGTTCGAGCGTCCGCTCGGGCTCGCGGAAGATGCCGCGGGCGGTCACCACCAGGATTCGGTAGCCCTCGTCGTCGAACTCCTCGCGCCGCTTGAGGTCAGCGTTCCATTGCTCGACGCTGTCGGCGTGCTGCCGCCCGTCGTACTCGATGATCACCTTGATCCCCGGGTAGCAGAGATCGAACCGGCGCTTCCACGTGCCGTCCTCGTGATAGGTGCGGAAGTTGACGACCGGCTCGGGCAGGCCCGCGAGGACGATCAGCAGTCTCAGCCGCGTCTCCATGGGTGAATCGACGCCGTCTCGGACGAACTCGGCAGCCACGGCCGCGCGCCCTGAGTAGTAGTCGGTGCTCTCGCGACACGCACGCACGAGTTGTGCCGCACTGATGCCGAACTTCTTCGCCAGCGCGTCGCCGAGGATGACCAGGTCGATGAACGAGAGCCAACCCGCGCAGTCTATGAAGGTGTTGATCGGCCCGGTCGTCCTGATGCCGTCCACGACGCTCACCCGCCGCCGACGTCCCGTGACGTGCGGCTTGATCTCCGGACGGAATCGGCGGTCCCGCGACCGGGCCACGGTGACATGGGCGAAGCCGTGATCGGGCACCGGAAGGCCTAGTACGACCGCGGCCGAGAGATGACTCGCGAAAGCGGAAGGTGGGTGAATCAGGAGGGCGGCACTGATAAGGGTGAGCCGGTCGACCGCGCGCTCTCTGACCCACACCCGTTCGACTACCTGCACGAAGTCGTTGCGGCGCAGGACCGTCCGGCTATGTCCCGCGGCCAGGAGCTGACCACGCGTGAACGGTCGGTCGAAGCTGAAGTCGGACTCAGGAGTCCCTGACCTGTGATCGAGGCGGCGGAGGTGGTTGGCCATAGGAGGACCATGCCCACTGTGTCGCTCGTCCGCTTTCGTCATCCACAGGGGCAGGTTCGGCGTCGTCCACGATCACCTCGGCAGTCCCGATATGGCCGGCACTGTGGCGACAAGACACGTTGCCAAACCACGCAATTGCGCCGAACGGTGCAGCAGCGGGCACCCACACCGACCCAAACCGCGCAATTGCGCCAAACGGGGCAGAATCCCGCCACTTCAACGACCCAAACCGCGCAATTGCGCCGGGAAGGGGGAGGGAACGGCAGGGAAGAGTGGCAACCCGCACCCGGACTGGTCAGCGCGGACGCGTCATCGCTCGGCCAGGTACTCCAACTGTGCGCGCACCGACAGCTCGGCGGCATCCCAGAGCACCGGGTCGACGTCGGCGTAGACGACCTCGACGACTCGGCGCGCCAGGGTGTCGGCCGAGGATGCCGTCGGGTCTTCGGCAAGCTGCTCGAGCGCCGTCTCCACCTGGGAAAGCCGCTCGCGGCGGTGGGCGCGGTAGAAGTCGAGTACCGCGCCGGCGTCGGGGAGCACGGGTCCGTGGGCCGGCCAGATCGTGTCGACCTCGCCGGCGTCCACCAGGGCGCGCATCCGCTCGATCGAGTCGAAGTAGGGCGCCAGCTGGCCGTCGGGGTGGGCGACGACCGTCGTTCCGCGGCCCAGGACCATGTCGCCGGAGAGCAGCACGCGTTCGTCGGGCAGCAGGAAGGAGACGGAGTCGGCGGTGTGGCCGGGGGTCGCGAGGACCTGGAGCCGGAGGCCGTCGATCGAGATCAGCTCGTCGTCGGCGAGCGGGTCGGCGCCGACGCAGTAGGCCGGGTCGAGCGCCCGGACCGCGCAGCCCTTGCGCTCGGCGAGCTCGGCGGCGACCTCGGAGTGGTCGAAGTGGTGATGGGTGAGCAGCACCAGGGCGACGTCCCCGGTCTCGTCGTCGACGCGGTCGAGGTGCCCCTCCTCGAACGGGCCGGGATCGACGACCACCGCGCGTGCCGAACCCGGCTCGCGCAGCACCCAGGTGTTCGTGCCGTCGAGCGTCATGATGCCGGGGTTCGGGGCCAGGAGGCACTGGCCGCGCTGCCCGAACGGCCCCCCGGACCAGGGCCCGGACGACGTCACGACGGCGGCCGCCCGGCCAGCCGCTGGGCCAGCATCGGACGCAGCCGGTCGGGCATCGAGAGGGTGTAGCCGTCGTCCATCGGCTCGACGGCCGGGGTGAACACGGCGTCGATGGAACGGGTGGCGGCCTCGGCGAGGACCGCCTCGGGCGAGTCGTAGGAGGCGACGTCCATCGAGGTGAGGTAGGTCGGCGCCATCATGGCCAGCTCGCCGTCGTCGGCCTGGTCGATGGCGATGCGCGCCGGAAGCCACTCCACCGACGTGGACTCCGAGGACACATCGCGGGTCCGCTGCCCCTCGGGCAGGGCCGCGACGAAGAACCAGGTGCGGAAGCGCCGCGGCTCGAAGACCGGGGTCAGCCAGGCGTCCCAGGCGCCGAGCAGGTCGGTGCGCAGCACCAGGCCGCGCCGGTTCAGGAACGAGGTGAGCGACAGCTCCCGCGACTCCAGGGCGACCCGGTCGGCCTCCCAGTCCTCGCCGGTGGTGTCGGCGACCACGTCGGACGACGACGCCCCGGCCAGCAGCACCCCCGACTCCTCGAAGGTCTCCCGCGCCGCGGCGCACACCAGGGCCCGCGCCATCTCCTCATCGACCCCGAGCCGCGTGGCCCACTCCTGCGGGGAGGGACCGGCCCAGGCGACCTCGATGTCGAAATCACGCGGGTCGACGCCACCGCCGGGATAGACGGCCATCCCGCCCGCGAAGCTCATCGACCGCTGGCGGCGCAGGTAGTACAGCGCAGGCCCCTCCGACGAGGCCCGCATCAGCAGCACCGTCGCGGCCGTGCGCGGCTCGGCCGGCTCGCGCGTCCCGTCGGCGTACTCGCCGGCCACCGCGACCAGGTCGTCGGGAAGCCGCGTCTGCGGGAGCGGGATGCGCATCGGGTCAGACCTCGACGAGCAGCTCGATCTCGACGGGCGCGTCCAGCGGCAGCACGCTGACGCCGACCGCGGACCGGGCGTGGATCCCGGCGTCTCCGAAGACCTTGCCGAGCAGCTCCGAGGCCCCGTTGGCGACGCCGGGCTGGCCGGAGAAGTCGGGCTGGGAGGCGACGAACACGACGACCTTCACCACCCGCTTGACCAGGTCGAGGTCGCCGATCTCCGCCTTGACGGCGGCGATCGCGTTGAGCACGCACTGCTGGGCGCAGGCGTAGGCCTCCTCGGCGCTCACCTCGCCACCCACCTTGCCCGTGACGATCAGCTCGCCCGAGCGCATCGGGAGCTGGCCGGAGGTGTAGACGTGGTCGCCGCTGCGCACCGCCGGCACGTAGGCGGCCACCGGCTTGGCGACCTCGGGGACCTCGAGTCCGAGCTCGGCGAGCCGGTCCTCGGCGGCGCTCACTGGTCGGCCTTCTGACGCTTGAGGAAGGCGACCAGCCCGCCCTGGGCGTTGGTGTGGATCGCCACCAGCTCCCAGCCGTCCTGGCCGAAGTTGTTGAGCATCAAGGCTTCGTTGTGGAGCGGAATCGGCGCCACCTGGTACTCCCACTGGGTCATGCTCGGCACCATACTTGCCGCACCGCACCCTCCGCTGCGCGCGTCATCCCGTGGTCTGATGCCCCGACCGCGGCCGCCACCTACGGTGGACGCCGTGGTGAGCACCTCCGAAGTCCCCGACGCGTCCGCGCAGCTGCGCCGGTCGGGGCGTCTGGGACCGCGCGCCACCCTGCTCCTCGACGTCGGCGTGGTCGGCTTCCTGCTGCTGCTCACGCTGCTGTCCCTCGCGTCCGGCCAGTTGACCGGCCTGATCCTCGGGCCGCTCCAGTCGCTGCCATTGCTGTGGCGCCGCCGGTACCCGGTCGCGGTCTTCTGGACGGTCTCGGTCGCGACCGCCGCACAGCTGCCGTTCACCGACATCGCGCTGCCCACCCAGTTCGCCTTCCCGATCGCGGTGTACTCGGTGGCGCGGTTCGGTTCCGTGCGCAGCGGCTGGGTCGGGCTGGCGGTCGGTGCGATCGCGTCGCTGGTCGCCGCTGCGGACTGGACGGTGGGCCTGGGCGAGGCGAGGTTGAGCACCTTCCTCCCGCTCGCGTTCACCAACGGCGCCTTCGTGGTGGCCGCCTGGGCGCTCGGCACGCTGGGACGCATTCGGAGCGCGTACGTCGATGCATTGGTCGAGCGGGCCGAGCGGATCCAACGCGACGCCGAGCAGCAGGTGGCGTTGGCGGCCTCGGCCGAGCGATCCCGGATCGCGCGCGAGATGCACGACGTCGTCGCCCACGGACTCACCGTCATCGTGGTCCAGGCCGACGGCGCCCGCTACGCCGCGGCGCAGGACCCGGCCGTGGCCGCCGAGACCCTCACCCGGATCGCCGCCACGGGCCGCGAGGCGCTCACCGACACCCGGCACCTGCTCGGCCTGCTCCGCGCCGAGGAGACCGGCCGCAGCCCGCTGCCCGGGCTCACCGACCTCCCCGACCTTCTCGACGGCGTCGAGCACGACCTGGTCGGCCTCGACCGTCCGGTGCCCACCGCCGTCGCGCTGACCACCTATCGCGTGGTGCAGGAGGCGGTGACCAACATCCGCAAGCACGCGGGGCCTTCGGCCGGCGGACACGTGCGGGTAACGGTGTCCGACCAGGTCGAGATCGAGGTGACCGACGAGGGTCGCGGCGCCTCCGCAGGCGTGTCGGGCCCCGGCGGACACGGCCTGCTCGGCATGCGCGAGCGGATCGACGTCCACGGCGGCACGCTCGAGACCGGACCCCGGCCCGGCGGCGGGTTCGGCGTCCGCGCGAGGATCCCGCTATGACCGATCCGATCCGGGTGTTCCTCGTCGACGACCAACAGATGGTCCGCGCCGGGTTCCGGATGCTGATCGAGAGCCAGCCCGACCTCGCCGTCGTCGGCGAGGCGAGCCAGGGCCGCGAGGCCGTCGACCGGCTCGCGGTCACCGGCTGCGACGTCGTCCTGATGGACGTGCGGATGCCGGTGCTCGACGGCGTCGAGGCGACCGCGCTGCTCGCCGCCCGCCCCGACGGCCCCCGCGTGCTGGTGCTCACGACGTTCGACCTCGACGAGTACGTGTTCGCCGCGATCCGGGCCGGCGCGGCCGGGTTCCTGCTCAAGGACGCCGCCCCCGAGGACCTCCTCGGCGCCATCCGCACCGTGCACGCCGGCGATGCGGTGGTGGCACCGAGCACCACCCGGCGGCTGCTCGAGCACGTGGCCGCGGGCACGGCGCCGGACCCAGCGCAGGCCGCCGCGGACGCCGACTCCGACGCCCGGCTCCGCGAGCTCACCGAGCGCGAGCACGAGGTGCTCGTCCTGGTCGGCCGCGGCCGCTCCAACCACGAGATCGCCGCCGACCTGGTGGTCGCCGAGGCCACGGTGAAGACCCACGTCAGCCGCCTGCTGGCCAAGACCGGCTCCCGCGACCGGGTGCAGCTGGTCGTGCTGGCCCACGAGGTCGGCCTGGTCTGAGCCGGTCCGACTGCGGCCGGGCGACCGTGACGGCGGCTTGTTACTGACCGTTCTTACCTCTGACCTGCGCTTGCAAGAGCAGGTCAGAGGTAACGACGGTCAGTAACAAGTCGGAACGGTCGGTAACAAGCCAGCCACGTCAGCCCACCGCCAGCCCTGCCTCAACCCCCGTCATCCCACAGTCGGACGCCGAACCATCCCGCAGCCTGACGATCCGAAGGCGTCCAGACGCGAGCGTGGTGGCATGACGATCACCCAGCCCCAACCCCAGCCACAGCCCCACGCCAACACCGGCGCCCTCGCGGCCAGCGCCCGCGGGCTCACCCGCACCTATGGTCGCGGCGACGCCGCCGTGCACGCCCTGCGCGGCGTCGATCTCGACCTGCCGCGCGGTCGGTTCACCGCGATCATGGGGCCCTCGGGATCGGGCAAGTCGACGCTGATGCACTGCCTGGCCGGGCTCGACGCCGCCGACGGCGGCACGGTCGCCGTCGACGACGTCGTCCTGACTGGTCTCGACGACACCGCGCTGACGCTGTTCCGGCGCGAGCGGGTCGGGTTCGTGTTCCAGTCGTTCAACCTGCTGCCGATGCTCACCGCCGAGCAGAACATCGCCCTCCCCCTCGAGCTCGCCGGACGGCGCCTGGACCCGGCCCGGCTCGCCGAGGTCGTCGACACCCTCGGCCTGCGCGACCGGCTCAGCCACCGGCCCTCGGAGCTCTCGGGTGGCCAGCAGCAGCGGGTCGCGATCGCCCGGGCACTGGTGGCGCAGCCGGCGATCGTGTTCGCCGACGAGCCGACCGGGAACCTCGACAGCGAGTCCTCCGCGGAGGTCCTGGGCTTCCTGCGCCGTTCGGTGCGCGAGCTGGGCCACACCGTGGTCATGGTCACCCACGAGCTGAGCGCGGCGGCCTACGCCGACGACGTCGTGGTGATCGCCGACGGCACGATCCGCGCCCACCTCGTCTCCCCCACCGCCGAGGTCCTCGCGAGCACCCTGCAGGACGCCCGATGAGAACTGTCCTGCTCTCCTCGCTCCGACTCCACACCCGCCGCTACGTCTCCGCGATCCTCGCGGTCGTCATCAGCGTCGCGTTCGTGGTGACCATCGCCGCCCTCTCGGCGGCCGCTCGCGACGGCCTCACCCGAGGGGTCTCCGCGCCGTTCGAGAACGCCGACGTGGTGGCCACCGCCATCAGCGGTCGCGACGCAGCGGACCTCATGGCCGCCGCCCCGAAGGCCGGTGCCGACGCGAGCGTCGTCGGCTGGGCCGAACTGCGGGTCGCCCGCGACGCGACGACCGTCGACGGCGTCGACCAGGTCGCTTCGATCGCCACCGCACCCGACCTGCGCTGGCCCACCCTGGTCGACGGCACGTTCCCGACCGGTCCCGGCGAGGCGGCGGTCGACGATCGCGTCGCCGAGGACTCGGGCATCGCCGTCGGCGACACCCTGGAGGTCGGTCGCGGGGGCCAGACCTCCGAGGTGCGGGTCACCGCGGTGGTCGACAGCCCGTCGGCGTTCCTGCGCTCCGAGGTGTACCTCACCTGGCCCGACCTGGCGCCCTTCGCCGACCAGATGCTCGTCGACAGCGTCGCGTGGGCAGGCCCGGAGGCCGCGATCACCAAGGCCGTCCCGACCGCGAAGGTGATGGCGAGCGACCAGTACGTCGACGACCTGACCAAGCAGCTCAACCACGGGGTCGACGTGACCGCGATCATGCTGCTGCTCTTCGGCGCCATCGCACTGTTCGTGTCGGTGCTGGTCATCGCCAACACGTTCTCGATCCTCCTCGCCCAGCGACAGCGCGATCTCGCCCTGCTCAGGTGCGTCGGCGCGACCCGCCGTCAGGTGCGCCGCTCGGTCCGCCTCGAGGCGCTGGCGATCGGCGTGCTCGCCGCGGCCATCGGGCTGATCGCCGGCACCGCACTGGGCCACGGCCTGGTCGCCGCCCTCAACTCGTGGTTCCCGAACGCCGGCCTCGGCCACGCCTCGGTGTCGCCCACCTGGTACGTCGCGGCCGGGCTCACCGGCGTCCTCGTCACCCTCGTCGCGTCCTGGCTGCCGACCCGCCGGGTCACCACCGTGAGCCCGCTGGCCGCGCTGCGGCCCGGTGAGGACGTCGAGGTCCGCTCGGCCGCCGGACGGCTGCGTCTCGCGGCTGGGTTCGTCACCGTCGCGGTGGGCGCCGTCCTGCTCGGCGTCTCGGTCGCGACCACCGAGCCACTGGTGATGGTGCTCGGCGGGATCCTCGCGTTCAGCGGCGTGCTGATGCTCGGTCCGGTCCTGATGCCGGCGCTGATCGGGCTCACCGGGCGCCTGACCGGCCGCGTGCTGGGTACGCCGGGACGCCTCGCGGCCGGCAACGCGGTCCGGCATCCGCGGCGGACGGCGGCCACGACGGCGTCGCTGCTGATCGGCGTGACCTTGACCACCGCCGTGCTCACCGGCATGGCCAGCACGCGTGCGGCGCTCTCCTCCGAGCTCGACACGTCCTACCCGATCGACGCGAGCCTGACGGTGGGACCCGAGGGCGCGCAGAGCCTGGACCCGGACGCGGCGAAGGTCGTCGGCGCCATCGACGGCGTCGAGCAGGTCGTCACCGTGCCCGGCGTCCGAGCCACCGTGGGGCAGCTCGGGCCGCTGGAGATCCTCGGCCGTCCTGCCGACGACGGGCTGCTGCGCGGAGACGGCACGGAGCTCGACGTCGCCGACGACGAGATCGCCCTGCCCGTCGACCTCGGCATCGACGAGCCGATCCCGGACCGGGTCACCGTCCAAGTGGACGGGCACAGCGTGCAACTGCGCACGGTCGTCAAGGAGGGCTTCGGCAACACCAGCGCGCTGGTCTCGTCGGCCACGCTCGCCCGGCTCACCTCCGAGCCCCACGACGCGGCCCTGTGGCTGCGGATCGACGACGACGCCGACAGCGGCGACCTCGCCGACCGCCTCGACGTCGCCGCATCCGGCCTCGGCGCCGACCTCGAGAACGGTTTCGCCGACCGAGCCTTCATCAACCTGCAGCTCGACATCATGACCGGCGCCGTCGTCGGCCTGCTCGGCATGGCCGTCGTCGTCGCCCTGATCGGCATCGCGAACACGCTGGGGCTCTCGGTGCTCGAGCGCACCAGGGAGCACGCGCTGCTACGGGCGCTCGGCCTCACCCGCCGGCAGCTGCGCACGATGCTCGGAGTGGAGGCGGTGCTCCTCTCGGTGGTCGCGACGGTGCTCGGCACCGCCATCGGGGCGACGTTCGCGTGGGTCGGCGTCGAGGCGCTGATCCGCAAGGCGGTCTCGGACGCGCCGCTGGTGCTGCCGTGGGGTCAGCTCGCGATCGTGGTGCTGATCTCCGCCGCCGCGGGTCTCCTGGCGTGTGTCCTGCCGGCCAGGCGGGCGGCGCGGGTCACTCCCGCCGCTGGTCTGGCGACCGACTGACCGTGTCGGTGCCGGGCGTGGTCGCGCCGTGGCCCTCGCGTCCCAACCGGCTGTGCCGGCGTCCGTAGGCGAAGTAGACGAGCACGCCGAGCGCCATCCAGATGAGGAAGCGCAGCCACGTCTCGCCGGTGAGGTTGAGCATCAGGTACACGCACATCAGCACCGCGAGCGTGGCGACGACGGGCGCGGCCGGCGTCCGGAAGGCGCGCGGGAGGTCGGGGCGGGTGCGGCGCAGGATCACCACGGCGACGCTCACCAGCACGAACGCGAACAGGGTGCCGATGTTGACCAGGTGGGCCAGCGTCTCGAGGTCGACGAACCCGGCGAGTAGGGCGATCGCGACGCCGGTGATGAGGGTGATGCGGTACGGCGTGCCGTACTTCGGGTGGACCTTCGCCAGTTGGCGCGGCAGCAGTCCGTCGCGCGCCATGGCGAAGGCCACCCGGCACTGCCCGAGCATGAGGATCATGCAGACCACGACCAGGCCGATGCAGGCGCCGATCGCCACGACGTTGCGCATCCAGTCGACGCCGGCGGCCTCGAAAGCGGTGGCCAGCGGCGCCTGGTCCTTGGGGTCGATGTCGCGGAAGCTCTGCACGCCGGTGACGACCAGGCTCACCGCGGCGTAGAGCACGGTGACGATGGCCAGGGAGCCGAGGATCCCGATCGGTACGTCGCGCTGCGGGTTCTTGGCCTCCTCGGCGGTGGTGGCCACGATGTCGAAGCCGATGAAGGCGAAGAAGACCACCGCGGCACCGGAGATGACCCCGGCGACACCGAAGACGGCGGGCTCGATGCCGAGCAGGGAGGTGATCAGCGGCAGGCTGGCGAACCCGCCCTCCGACTTCGGCGCCGGCTCCGACGGCGGGATGAACGGCGTCCAGTTCTCGACCTTGATGAGGGTGAGCCCGACGACGATGACGGCGGCGATCACGACGAGCTTGATCGCCACGACCACCTGGTTGAAGCGGCTGGAGAACTTGGTGCCGATCACGAGCATCCAGGTGACCAGCAGCGCGATCACCACGGCCGGCAGGTCGATGAAGCCCTCGGAGGCCGAGGAGATCTTCTCCGGGATCGTGATGCCGAAGATGTCGAGCACGGTGTCGAGGTAGCCGGAGAAGCCCGAGGCGAGCGCGGCCGAGCCGATGGTGAACTCCAGGACGAGGTCCCAGCCGATGATCCAGGCGACGCCCTCGCCGAGGGTTGCGTAGCTGAACGTGTAGGCGCTGCCCGCCACCGGCACCGTGGAGGCGAACTCGGCGTAGCAGAGCCCCGCCAGCCCGCACGCCACCGCGGCGATCAGGAAGCTTAGCGCCAGCGCCGGCCCGGAGTTGGTGGCCGCGACCGAGCCGGTGAGCACGAAGATGCCCGCGCCGATGATCACCCCGACCCCGAACACCGTCAGGTCGAGCGCGCCGAGATCCTTGCGCAGCTTGGTCTCGGGATCGTCGGTATCGGCGATGGACTGCTCGATCGACTTCGTGCGGAACAGGCTCATGCTCCAGCAACCTGCACCCGCGGCCCTACTCCCGTCAACCTTCGTCAATCCGATCTGGGCTGTGGACGGGGCCGGGATAGTTTGAGGCGTTATCAACCTTCATGAGCTCTGAAAGGTTGATGACGCCTCAAACTATCCCCGGCTCATCCACACCCCGCGCGACCCCGGCCACCCGGTCCACCCCGGCCAACCCGGAGATGACAGCCATGACAGACGCGGGCGGGTCGGCGAGACTGGCCGCATGGCCCACGACGAGAAGCTGGCCGAACGAGTCCGCGAGCTGATCGAGCAGCCCGCGATCGAGAAGCGGATGTTCGGCGGGCTCGCGTTCATGCTGCAGGGGAACATGGCGCTGTGCGTGAGCGGGCAGGGCGGGATGCTGCTGCGCATCGACGACGACGCCGAACGCGACCGGCTCCTGGCCCGCGAGCACGTCGGGCCGATGGTGATGGGCAACCAGACATCGACCACCTGGCTCCACGTCGAGGCACCCGCCCTGAAGACCAAGCGGCAGCTCGAGGGCTGGGTGCGTCGCGGCGAGGCCGCCGCGCACGCGAGGCCGCCGAAGTAGGACTGCCCGGTCGTGCCCGGCAGCACGACCACTAGGCTCTCTCGCCATGAGCGACTGGCCCAAGGTGCGACTCCACGTCGTCACCGGGAAGGGCGGCACCGGCAAGTCCACCGTGGCGGCCGCGCTCGCTCTGGCCCTGGCCGACCGCGGCCGCAACGTGCTGCTGTGCGAGGTCGAGGGACGCCAGGGCATCGCCCGGATGTTCGACGTCGACCCGCTGCCCTTCGAGGAGCGCCGACTCACCACCGGCCTGCCCGGGCCCGACGGCAAGCCCGGAGTCGTCCACGCCCTGCACATCGACCCCGAGGCCGCCCTCCTGGAGTACCTCTCCCTCTACTACAAGCTCGGCCGCGCGGGCCGCGCGCTGGACAAGTTCGGCGTCACCGAGTTCGCCACCACGATCGCGCCCGGGGTCCGCGACGTCCTGCTCACCGGGAAGGTCTACGAGGCCGTCCAGCGCAACCGGCGCAACAAGGGCGCCACCTGGTACGACGCGGTCGTCCTGGACGCCCCGCCCACCGGCCGGATCGTGCAGTTCCTCAATGTGAGCAACGAGCTGGCCGGGCTGGCGAAGGTCGGGCCGGTGCGCACGCAGGCCGACACGATGATGACGCTGTTCCGCTCGCCGCGCACGGTGGTCCACCTGGTCACGGTCCTGGAGGAGATGCCGGTCCAGGAGACCGCCGACGGCATCGCCGAGCTGCGTGCGGCCGACCTCCCCGTCGGCGGCGTGATCGTCAACCAGGTGCGCCCGCGCGACCTGACCCTCGACCAGCTGGAGAAGGTGGACGCCGAAGCCGTCGCCGTCGAGCTCGCCGAGGTCGGCCTGGACGGCGCGGTCGCCGACACGCTGGTGGCCGACCTGCTCGTGGGCGGCAGCGAGCACGCCGAGCGGCGCGCCCTGGAGGCCACCCAGCGCGACCTCGTCGACGCCTTCGGCGTCCCGGTCTACGAGCTGCCGCGGCTGCCCCAGGGCGTCGACCTCGGCGGCCTGTACGAGCTCGCCGCGCTGCTGCGCGAGCAGGGAATGTCCGCATGAGCACCCGGAAGAGCCGCCCGGCCCGCACCGGGCCCACGGGGCCACAGGCACCCCCTCTCGACGTCGACGCGCTGATCGACGACCCCACTGTCGGCATCATCGTGTGCTGCGGCTCGGGCGGCGTCGGCAAGACCACCACCTCGGCCGCCCTCGCACTGCGGGCCGCCGAGCGGGGCCGCAAGGTCGTGGTGCTCACCATCGACCCGGCCAAGCGACTGGCTCAGTCGATGGGGATCGACGAGCTCGACAACACCCCCCGTCCGGTGTCCGGCCTCAAGGACGGAGAGGGCGGCTCTCTCGACGCGATGATGCTCGACATGAAGCGCACCTTCGACGAGGTGGTGGAGAGTCAGGCGAGCCCCGAGAAGGCCAAGCAGATCCTGGAGAACCCGTTCTACGTCGCCTTGTCGAGCTCGTTCGCCGGCACCCAGGAGTACATGGCGATGGAGAAGCTCGGGCAGCTTCGTGCCGACGCCCGCAAGGACGGCACCTACGACCTGATCGTCGTCGACACGCCGCCGTCGCGATCGGCGTTGGACTTCCTCGATGCGCCCGAACGCCTCTCGAGCTTCCTCGACGGCAGGTTCATCAAGCTCATGCTGGCGCCGGCCAAGGGGCCGCTGAAGCTGGTCGGCGCCGGATTCGGGCTGATCACCGGTGCGCTCACCAAGATCCTCGGCGCTCAGGTGCTGCGCGATCTGCAGACCTTCGTCGCGGCCATCGACACCGTCTTCGGTGGCTTCCGGCAGCGCGCCACCGCGACCTACCGGCTGCTCCAGGACCACGAGACCGCGTTCTTGGTGGTCGCGGCTCCCGAACCGGACGCGCTGCGCGAGGCGGCCTACTTCGTCGACCGGCTCAGTGCCGATCAGATGCCGCTGGCGGGCCTGATCGTCAATCGGGCGGCTCCCTCGCCGTCGGGCGACCTGTCGGCCGACGAGGCGATGGCGGCGGCCGAGCGGCTGCGCCGCAACGATCCGACGTCGGTCACGGCCGGGCTCCTGCGGCTGCACGCCGACCAGACCCGGCTGGTGGAGCGGGAGCGGCTGCTGCGCGCGCGGTTCGCGACCTCGCACCCGCAGGTGCCGACCGCGGTGGTGCCGGCGTTGGCCACCGACGTCCACGATCTCGATGGGCTGCGCCGGGTGGGCGACCTGCTCGCGTCGGGATCTGAGTAGTTCAGGTAGTTCGGGTAGTCCGGGCGGGACGGGTCAGGCCGAGACGGACTCGCGTGCCTGCGCCATGCGGGCGGTCTCGAGCACCGCACGCCACGAGGCGGTGGGCTTGCGGCGCAGCAGGGCGCGGCGCTCGCGCTCGGTCATGCCGCCCCACACACCCCACTCGATCTGGTTGTCGAGGGCCTCGGCCAGGCACTCGGTCCGCACCGGGCATCCCTGGCACAGCGCCTTGGCCTTGTTCTGCTCCGCTCCTCGCACGAAGAGCTTGTCCGGTTGCTCGGACTTGCAGGCGGCGCGCGGCGCCCAGTCTTCAACCCACATGATCAATGTCCCTACTTCGTGGTCCTGGGGAGGTCCCGTCCCCATGACGTGCTTGCCCGGATCGCCCCGGAAGGAAGGTGCTGGAAAGTTCGGTGATCTCGATCTGGTGATCTCGATGGTTCAAACCTAAAGAACCCGCGCGGCGCAGGCAGCCCTCGTTCGACTCCACTTCCCTAGTCCCAAATGACTAGTCCGCTGTGCCGGACGATCAGGAGGGTGAGCCAGGGGTGAACGATCTCCAGCCCGCCGCTCGAGCCGCCCGAGCGGCCTTGAAATCGGCTCGGACGACGCCCCTCCCGTACCCTCGTAGGCGTGTCCCGTCCCAAGTCCGAGCGTCCCCGGCCCACGACGGTCCTCTCCCACCTCGGGGTGATGGTCCTCGTCGCGGTGGTCCTCGGCGTGGTCGTCTCCGGCCTCGCCATCCCCTTCGCCGGGGTGCTGGGCTTCGCGACCCGCAGCACCGCCGAGACGATGGACAACCTGCCCAAGGAGCTCGACGAGGTCGCCCTCCCGCAGACGACCACGATCCTCGACTCCGACGGCAAGGTCATCGCGTCGGTCTTCAAGAAGTCGCAGAACCGCACCAATGTCACCCTCGACCAGGTCTCGCCGATGATGGTCAACGCGCTGCTCGCGATCGAGGACTACCGCTTCTACCAGCACGGCGCGCTCGACCTGAAGGGCACCCTGCGGGCGCTCGCCACCAACGTCGGCGCCGGCGGCGTCGTCCAGGGTGGCTCCACGATCACCCAGCAGCTGGTCAAGCAGACCCTCCTGGCGCAGGCGAAGACCAAGGAGGAGCGCGAGGCGGTCACCGACGACACCTACGCCCGCAAGCTCAACGAGCTGCGCTACGCGATCGCGCTGGAGAACAAGCAGTCCAAGGACTGGATCCTCGAGCGCTACCTCAACACCGTCTACTTCGGCGACGGCTCCTACGGCATCCAGGCCGCGGCCCAGCACTACTTCAGCGTCGACGCCAAGAAGCTCAACCTCAACCAGTCGGCGATCCTCGCCGGCCTGGTGCAGAACCCCTCGGCCTTCGACCCCACCGACCACCCCGAGCGCACCCTCACCCGGCGCGACGTCGTGCTCGACCGGATGGCCGGGCTGAGCGTCATCCCGCAGGCGCGCGCCGACAAGGCCAAGGCGAAGAAGCTCCAGCTCAACGTGTCGACCACCCGCAACGGCTGCGTGGGCAGCGACGCCGCGTTCTTCTGCTCCTACGTGCTGGAGTACCTCAAGCAGGACGAGTCCCTCGGGAAGACCGAGGCCGAGCGCTGGAAGGTCATCAGCGAGGGCGGCCTCACCATCCGCACCTCGGTCGACCTCGACGACCAGCGCGCCGCCGACGTCGCCGTCCGCAACAACGTGCGCCCCACCGACCTCGCGATCGGCGCACTCGCGATGGTCGAGCCCGGCACCGGCGCGGTGAAGGCGCTCGCCCAGAGCCGACCGATGGGCAACAAGGAGGGTGAGACCTACCTCAACTACACGGTGCCCTCGCAGTACGGCGACTCCAACGGATTCCAGGCGGGCTCGACCTTCAAGGCGTTCACCCTGGCCCAGGCGATCGAGGACGGCATCCCGCTCAACCGGACCTACCCCTCGCCCAACAGCGCGACGATGAGCTACTCCGACTACGCCAACTGCAAGGGCGCGCCGTCCTACGGGTCCGGCACCTTCCCGATCGGCAACTCGGTGGAATCGGGCGGCGTGGAGAACCTCTACACCGGCACCCGCAACTCGATCAACACCTTCTTCCTCAACCTCGAGAAGGACACCGGCGTCTGCAAGCCCTACGAGCTGGCCAAGTCGATGGGCGTCGACCTGACCTGCCCCGAGCACGACAGCTGCGAGGGCATCTCCGCCGAGCGCATCCCGTTCTTCACCCTCGGCGTCGCGGACGTGAGCCCGCTGGAGATGGCCGAGGCCTATGCCACCTTCGCCGCGCGCGGCGAGCACTGCGAGGCCAGGCCGGTCTCCTCGATCGCCGACGCCAACGGCAAGGTGCTGAAGAAGTACAAGCCGCGCTGCTCCCAGGTGATGTCGGAGTCCACCGCGGACGCCGTCAACGACATCCTCCGAGGCGTGATCGAGGGAGGCTTCGCCAGCGCCCAGGCCCTGGGCCAGCCCGCCGCCGGCAAGACCGGTACCACCGGTGGCGGCGGGGTGTCGCCCTCGGTGTGGTTCGTGGGCTACACCCCCAACATGGCGACCGCGTCGATGATCGCCGGCGCCAACAAGTACGGCACCCCGATCGGCCTGGACGGTCTCACCATCAACGGCGTCACCGTCACCGCCTCGGGTTCGGGCCTGGCGGCGCCGATGTGGGGCGATGCGATGAAGGTGATCGCCAAGCGCCTGCCGGACGAGAACTTCGTCTATCCCAGTGGCGTTCCCGGCGCCGGAAGTACCACCGTGTACATCCCGCCCCCGCCCTCGAGCAACAACGGCGGGAACAACAACGGCGGCGGGAACAACGGCGGCGGGAACGGCAACGGCAACGGCGGTAGAGGCCGCTAGGAAGGGAGCTCAGGCCCCCAGCTGCCGACGGACCTCGGCGGCCACAGCGCCGCCGTCGGCCCGCCCCTTCACCTGCGGCTGGACGACGCCCATCACCTTGCCCATCGCCCGCATGCCCTCGCCGGCCGCGCCGGTCTGCACGATCGCAGCGGTGACCACCTCGGCGATCTCCTCGGGCGTGAGCTGCTCGGGGAGGTAGACGGCGATCACCTCGGCCTCGGCGCGCTCCTTCGCCGCGCTCTCGGCGCGCCCGCCGTCCTCGAAGGCCGTGGCGGCCTCGCGGCGCTTCTTCGCCTCGCTGGTGAGGACGCCGACCACCTCGTCGTCCTCGAGCTCGCGTGCGACCTTGCCGGAGACCTCGGCGTTGGTGATCGCGGTGAGCACCATCCGAAGGGTCGAGGAGCGCACGGCGTCACGCTCCTTGATCGCAGCGGTCAGGTCGGAGCGGAGCCGGTCCTTGAGAGTGGCCATGAGGATCATTGTGGCAGCCTGGGCCCATGGCTTTCGCGCGCATTCTCTCGCGCCTGGTCGGCGCGGGAGCGATCGCCGGGGCGGCCCTGACCGGCTATGCGATGCACGAGGCGCGCCAGTACACCCTGCGGCGGGTCGAGGTGCCGCTGCTCCCGGCCGGCGCCCGGCCTCTGCGTGTCCTGCACCTGAGCGACATCCACCTCACGCCGGGCCAGCACCGCAAGCAGGAGTGGCTGCGTGGCCTGGCCGGCCTGCGCCCCGACCTGGTGGTCGACACCGGCGACAACCTCGCCCACCGCGACTCGGTGCCCATGCTCTGCGACGCGCTCGGTCCGCTGCTCGACGTCCCCGGGGTGTTCGTGCACGGCTCCAACGACTACTTCGAGCCGACCCTGCGCAACCCCGTGCGCTACCTGCTGCCCGACGACGGCAAGCGCCACGTCCACAGCCCGGAGCTGCCGTGGCGCGACCTCTCGCGACGGTTCAGGGCAGCCGGGTGGCTCGACCTGACCAATCGCACCGGGGCGCTCACCGTCGGCGACGTCTCGTTCGCCCTGGCCGGTGTCGACGACCCGCACCTGAAGTACGACCGCCTCGACCTCGTCTCAGGGCCGGCCGACCCGCACGCCGACGTCCGGTTGGGCATCGCCCACGCCCCCTATCTGCGCGTGCTCGACCAGTACGCCGCCGACGGCTATGACGCCGTCCTGGCCGGGCACACCCACGGCGGCCAGGTCTGCCTGCCGAGGCTGGGGCGCGAGGGCCGCACGCTCACTACCAACTGCGACCTCGACCCGGAGCGCGCCAAGGGCCTGCACCGCCACCCGGCCGACTCCGAGCCCGGCGACCCCGGCTCGTCCTGGCTGCACGTCTCCGCAGGCCTCGGCACCAGTCCGTACGCCCGGATCCGGGTCGCGTGCCGCCCCGAGGCGACCCTGCTCACCCTCACGCCCGCGAGCTGATACCGATTGCGGATGCCGGCTCCTGCTCGGGTATGCTCCCGTGCTTGTGAGCCGGTTTCGGTCGGCCCACATCGGGCTGTGGCGCAGCTTGGTAGCGCGCTTCGTTCGGGACGAAGAGGCCGCAGGTTCAAATCCTGTCAGCCCGACAGAGGAAGATCCCCTGACCGGTTCATCCGGGCAGGGGATCTTCTGGTTCTCGCGGCTCGCGGGGCCGGGCGGGGCGGGGCGGGATTTCCCCGGTCGACCGGGGAAATATGAACTTGGTGGCCGATACCCCGGCCGACAAGTTCAGGTTTGGGCCGCCCAGTCGGGTCGACGCCGCCGGCGTTCCTTCGGGCTCGACGCACCGACTCGCCTCCCGCAGCAAGCGCGACAGGGTGCCCGGCGGCCGACACGCTCGCCGCGATCACCGTCGATCAGCGCGCCGCGAGCAGCTCCGCGATCTGCACCGTGTTCAGGGCCGCGCCCTTGCGCAGGTTGTCGTTGGAGATGAACAGCGCGAGGCCACGGTGGTCGTCGACGCCAGGGTCCTGGCGGATGCGGCCGACGTAGGAGGGGTCCTGGCCGGCTGCCTGGAGCGGGGTGGGGATGTCGGACAGCTCGACGCCCGGCGCTCCGGCGAGCAGCTCCCGGGCTCGTTCGACCGGCATCGGCCGCGCGAACTCGGCGTTGATCGCCAGGGAGTGTCCGGTGAAGACCGGAACCCGCACGCAGATGCCGGAGACCCGCAGGTCGGGGATGCCGAGGATCTTGCGCGACTCGTTGCGCAGCTTCTGCTCCTCGTCGGTCTCGTGCAGCCCGTCGTCGACGATGGAGCCCGCCATCGGCAGGACGTTGTAGGCGATCGTGCGGGCGTACTTCGCCGGCTCGGGGAAGTCGACTGCGCCGCCGTCGTAGGCCAGCTCGCGCGCCTTGTCGCCGCCCGCGGCGATCTGTCCGGACAGCTCCTCGACGCCGGCGACACCGGAACCGGAGACCGCCTGGTAGGTGGAGGCGATCAGTCGGACGAGGCCGGCGTCGTCGTGCAACGGCTTGAGCACCGGCATCGCGGCCATGGTCGTGCAGTTGGGGTTGGCGATGATGCGGCGGCCGCCAGGCCCGGTGGCGAGAGCGATGTCGCCCGGGTTGACCTCGGAGACCACCAGCGGGATCTCGGGGTCCATCCGGAAGGCGGAGGAGTTGTCGACCACGACCGCCCCGGCCTCCGCGAACCGTGGCGCCTGTGCGCGGGAGGTGGTCGCGCCGGCCGAGAACAGCGCGATGTCGAGCCCGGACGGGTCCGCGGTGGCGGCGTCCTCGACCACGATCTCGCGGCCCGCGAAGGGCAGGACCGATCCGGCCGAGCGCGCGGAGGCGAAGAAGCGGACCTCGTCGGCGGGGAAGGCCCGCTCCTCGAGGATCTGCCGCATGGCGACGCCCACCTGTCCGGTAGCGCCGACGATGCCGATGGATGCACCCATGTCAGCGTCCCGTCCCGCCGTACACCACGGCCTCGACCTCGTCGGCGTCCAGGTCGAACGCGGTGTGCGTGGCGGCCACCGCGGCGTCGACGTCCTGCTCGTCGACGACGACCGAGATCCGGATCTCGGAGGTGGAGATCATCCCGATGTTCACCCCGGCCTCGGCGATGGAGGAGAAGAACTTCGCGGTGACGCCGGGGTGCGAGCGCATGCCGGCTCCGATGAGGGAGACCTTGCCGATCTTCTCGTTGTAGAGCAGCGACTCGAAGCCGATCTCGGGACGCAGCGCCTCGAGCGCGGCCATCGCGGTGGCGCCGTCACTGTGCGGCAGCGTGAAGGAGATGTCGGTGAGGAACGTGTCGGCGGCCGAGACGTTCTGCACGATCATGTCGAGGTTGATCTGGGCGTCGGCCAGCGCGGTGAAGATCCGGGCCGCCTCGCCGACCTTGTCGGGCACGCCGACCACGGTGATCTTGGCCTCGCTGCGGTCGTGGGCGACGCCGGCGATGATCGCTGCTTCCATGCTGTTCTCCTGGTGCTCCTCGTCGTCGATGCTGCCTCGGACGATGGTGCCGTCGAGGTGGCTGAACGACGAGCGGACGTGGATCGGGATGTTGTAGCGGCGGGCGTACTCGACGCACCGCAGATGGAGGATCTTCGCGCCGCTGGCGGCCAGCTCGAGCATCTCCTCGTAGGTCACCATGTCGAGCTTGCGCGCGGCGGGGACGATGCGCGGGTCGGCGGTGAAGACGCCGTCGACGTCGGTGTAGATCTCGCACACGTCGGCGTCCAGGGCAGCGGCCAGCGCGACGGCCGTGGTGTCGGTCCCACCGCGCCCGAGCGTGGTGATCTCCTTGGTGTCCTGCGAGACCCCCTGGAATCCGGCCACGATCACGATGTGGCCGTCCTCGAGAGCCGAGCGGATCCGGCCGGGGGTGACGTCGATGATCTTCGCCTTGCCGTGCACCGAGTCGGTGATCACGCCGGCCTGCGAGCCGGTGAAGGAGCGGGCGCTGTAACCGAGGTCGGAGATGGCCATCGCGACCAGCGCCATCGAGATGCGCTCACCGGCGGTGAGGAGCATGTCGAGCTCGCGGGCCGGCGGCAGCGGGCTGACGCGCCCGGCCAGATCGAGCAGGTTGTCGGTGCTGTCACCCATCGCGGAGACCGCCACGACGACGTCGTGACCCTCACGCTTGGCCTCGACGATGCGCCCCGCGACCCGCTTGATCGCATCGGCGTCGGCGACCGAGGATCCGCCGTACTTCTGCACGACAATGCCCACCGGGCTCACTCCTGGTTTCGGGGACGACTACAGCCCCCGATTCTAGGCGCCGCCCCGGCCCGCCCCGACCGGTGTCCACGCGCCGACTCGGCGTTCGGGACGCCGCGGGGCGGCCTACTGCTCGAGGACGGCCTCGGCAGCCTCGATCTGCTCGAGCTCGGACTCGTTGTCGACGTCGAGACGGTCGTGGGCGATCACCGAGAGCAGCGCCTTGAGCGCGGCGCCGGCGAGGTTGCCCCACGAGGAGACGTAGGAGAACTGCCACCACCACAGGGCCTCGTCGACGTGGCCCGAGCGGTAGTGGCGCAGGCCGTTCTCCAGATCGGTGGCGATGCTGGTGAGATCGTCGGACAGCTGACTGGCCACGACCTCGGGCACGTAGGGGTCGAAGACGAAGCTGTAGGTGTCGAGGTCGCCCAGCATGTCGGCCAGCCGCAGTCGCATCTCCTCGACGTCGGCCTCGGGCCCGACGTCGGGCTGGTACTCCCCCGGCGGCGTGAAGTCGTGCTGGACGCCGAGTCGGGCACCCGTGAGCAGCACCTGACTGATCTCGAGCAGGAGCAGCGAGATGGCGCGGGCGTCGTCGGGCTCACGCGCGATGGCGCGCAGGGCGAGGAGGAAGCTCGAGACGGAGTCGGCGATCTGCTGGGCGAACTCGTCGAGCTCGGGGTCCTCGGAGCCCGCCACGGTCGCCTGGTTGTCGGGGGTCATGGTGCTGCCTGCCTTCCTACGAACGCCCGACCGAGGGTCACCTCGTCGGCGTACTCGAGATCTCCGCCCACCGGCAGTCCACTCGCCAGGCGGGTGACGCGCAACCCCAGGGGGCGCAATTGACGGGTGAGATACGTCGCGGTCGCCTCACCCTCGAGGTTCGGGTCGGTGGCGAGGATGATCTCGGTGAGCTCGCCGTCGGCGAGCCTCGCCATGAGCTCGCGGATGCGCAGCTGGTCGGGGCCGACGCCGTCGATCGGCGAGATCGCGCCCCCGAGCACGTGATAGCGGCCCCGGAACTCCCGGGTGCGCTCGATGGCGACGACGTCCTTGTACTCCTCGACCACGCACAGCACGCTCGGGTCGCGCCGCGGGTCGGCGCAGATGCGGCACTTCTCGGACTCCGAGACGTTGAAGCAGGTGTCGCAGAAGCGGACCTTGGCCTTCACCTCGACGAGCACGTCGGAGAGACGACGGACGTCGGCGGGGTCGGCCTGGAGCAGGTGGAACGCGATCCGCTGCGCGCTCTTGGGCCCCACCCCGGGTAACCGGCCGAGCTCGTCGATCAGGTCTTGGACCACGCCTTCGTACACGCGGTCAGCCTAGATGCCCGCACCGACGGCACCGGCACACCGGGCGGTGCGGACTCTCAGAATCCGAGCTGACCCGGTGCGGCACCGCCGCCGCCGAGGTCGGGCATGCCGGGCAGGCCGCCGCCACCGGCGAGCGGCCCGAGCGCCTCGGCGGCCGCGGCGTCGACCCGTGCCTTGGCATCGCGGTAGGCGGCGACGATGAGGTCGCCGAGATCGGTGAGCGACTCGGCGTCCTCGCCGTCGACGGTGCCGGGTGCGATGTCGATGGCGATGAGGTCGCCGGTCCCGTTCACCTTCACCGTGACGCCGGCGACCTTCCCCTCGATGACCGAGGCGGCGAGCCGCTCCTGGGCCTCCATGAGCTGGCTCTGCATCTGCTGGGCCTGGGCGAGCAGGGCGTTCATGTCGAAGCCGCCGCTGCCGTCGAAGGGGTTGTCGGTCATCTGCTGGCTCCCATGGTGGTGTGTGTGGCGAGGTGGTGTTCGACCGGACTCAGGTCCCGTGTCACTGGTGCGGGATCTCCTCGATCACCTGGGCGCCGAGTTCACGGGCCAGGAGATCGTCGGTACCGAGTGCCTCGGAGTCGGCGTCCAGATCGTCGGGGCTGGCGTCGGCGTCAGGGTCGCGGGGCGGCGCCTCGGGGGCGTCCTGGTCGGTGCGGACCTGGCGCAGCGCGTCCCGGCCGCTGACTCGTTCGGGCTGATCCGGGTCGGGCGCGGCCCAGTCGGGCGAGGCCGACTCGGGTTCGTCGGTGGCCCACGGCGGGGGGTCGTCCGGCGGCGCCTGCTGACGCGGCGGCTCGGGGACAGCAGGCTCGGGGGCGCGCCGCTCGGGCTCGCGGACGGCCGGCTCCCGGGTCGCGGCCGGGAGGCCCGCGGTGGCGTCGGCGCCGGGGTCGATGATCGTCTCGATCCGGAAGTCGGCGCCGATCACGTCGATGACGGCCTGCCGCACGATCTCGGGGCTGCCGCCGGTCTCGAAGGAGTCGCGGGCGCCGCCATTGGCGAAGCCGAGGGTCAGCGTGGACCCCTCGACCGCGACGACCTGCGCATTCTGCGAGAGGTGGATCCAGGTGATCCGGCGGCGCTGCTTGGTGGCCTCGATGATGTCGGGCCAGAGCCGACGGACGTCGACCAGGGTGAGTCCGTTGCCGGCCGGCTCCGGCGCGGACGCGGACTCCGCCGGCTCCGCGGGCGCGTCGGCGACCCGAGACGGCCCAGCCTGCGGCGCGGGCGGCGTGGGCAGGGGCATCGACTCGGGCGGCGGTGTCGGCAGCGGGGTCGACTCCGGGGGCGGCTTGGGCAGGGGCGCCGGCTCCGGGACCGCAGGCGCCGGGGCGATCGGCTCGGGCGAGGACGAGGGCGGTGTGCTCACCTGCGGCTCGGCAGCCGGCCCCGCGGCCGCAGCAGGCGTCGGCTCGGCCGGGACGCCGCCGATGGAGACGCGACGCTCGAGCCGGTCCAGGCGCGCCTGGACGCCGTGGGTCGAGTGGTCGGCACCCGGCAGGAGCACTCGCGCGCAGATGAGCTCGAGCAGGAGCCGCGGTGCGGTGGCACCGCGCATCTCGGTGAGGCCGGTGGCGACCAGGTCGGCCGCGCGGCTCAGGTCGGCACGGCCGAAGCGGGAGGCCTGCGCGACCAGTCGCTCGCCCTGGTCGGCCGAGACGTCGATGAGTCCGGTGGCCGGCGCATCGGGCACCGCGGCGATGATGACGAGGTCGCGCAGCCGGCGCAGCAGATCCTCGGTGAACCGGCGGGGGTCCTGTCCGGTCTCGATGATCTTGTCGACGACGCCGAAGACCGTGGAGCCGTCGCCGGCCGCGAACGCGTCGACGACCTCGTCGAGCAGCGTGTCGGGCGTGTAGCCGAGCAGGCCGGTGGCCAGCTGGTAGGTGACCCCTTCGGGGCCGGCGCCGCTGAGGAGCTGGTCCATCACCGAGAGGCTGTCGCGCATCGAGCCGGCCCCGGCCCGCGCCACCAGCGGCAGCACGGCCGCCTCCACCGCGATCTGCTCCTGCTCGCACAGCCCGGCGATGTAGTCGGCCACGAGCTTGGGCGGGAACAGCCGGAACGGGTAGTGGTGGGTGCGCGAGCGGATGGTCGGGATGACCTTCTCCGGCTCGGTGGTGGCGAAGATGAAGCGCAGGTGCGGCGGCGGCTCCTCGACGAGCTTGAGCAGGGCGTTGAAGCCCTGCGTGGTGACCATGTGGGCCTCGTCGATGATGTAGACCTTGTAGCGGGAGCGCACGGGGGCGAAGAACGCCTTCTCGCGCAGGTCGCGGGCGTCGTCGACGCCGCCGTGCGAGGCGGCGTCGATCTCGATGACGTCGATGGAGCCGGGCCCGTTGCGCGCCAGGTCGCGGCAGCTCTCGCACTCGCCGCACGGGTCGGAGACGGGCGCCCGCTCGCAGTTGAGCGCCCGCGCCAGGATCCGCGCCGAGGTCGTCTTGCCGCAGCCGCGCGGTCCGGAGAAGAGGTAGGCGTGGTTGACCCGGTTGTTGCCCAGGGCCGCACGCAACGGCTCGGTCACATGCTCCTGCCCGATGACCTCGGCAAAGGTCTCGGGCCGGTAGCGGCGATAGAGCGCGAGCGGCGATTCCACGGGACCGACCCTAACCACCGGCGCCGACAGCCGACAGGCCGGACAGGACACCGGCCCCCGGGTGCCCACAGACGCGAAGGCCCCCCGCGTACCCGACAGAGCTCACTTACCCTTGCTGCCTTCCGGCCCTGGGGGAGTTGGGCGAGATGTCGCCACGCGGGGGGTTGCCCCGAGCATAGGCGATTGGTCGTGGCACCGACCCGACGGGTACGCTCCCGCACGGAGGATTCGCCTAGTGGCCTATGGCGCTCGCTTGGAAAGCGGGTTGGGTTAATAGCCCTCAGGGGTTCGAATCCCCTATCCTCCGCCACTCCGGCTCCGAGCCCTCAGGGTTCGGAGCCGGACCCATCTTCGCACTGCGGCCGGGTGCTCAACGGCGCCGCGACAGCACCGGGCGCAGCAGCGCGGCGATCACCAGCGCGCCGAGGCCGACCAGGCCCCACCACAACGCATGGCGCCGGGTATCTGCCAGGACGTCGGGGGCGGGCTCGGGCACGTTCGCCGGCTGGACCGCCTGCTCGACCGTCGTGCTGCCCGGTACGGTGCCGTCGGGCCGGGGGCGGATGGGGCTGGTCAAGGCGTTGACCGGCTGCACGATCCCGCGGCCGCGGAACTTGTCGGGGGCGTTCTCGCTCGGCGGCGAGCCTCCGGTGGTGGTGCTCTCCAGACGCGCGATGGTCTGGTCGGGGGTGTCGTCGGGGAAGGCCGACATCAGCAGCGCCAGGATGCCGGACACCTCGCCGGCCGCCACCGAGGTCGACGACGCCCCCAGCGAGCACGTAGTGCCGTTCACGGCGTAGGCCACCGCGCCGTAGGTGGGGACGACGACGTCGATCGCGGAGTTGAGCACGCCGGGCGGGCTGCCGGCATCCTCGATGCCGGCCGCGAGAGTGGTGCCGACGGCGATCACCCGCGGGTTGCTCTTGGCATAGCCCGCCGGCCAGACGTCGTCGGCGTGGTCCTCGCCCGGCTCGTAGGCACCCAGCGTGCTGCCCGGCGCATCCGCGGCGGGCCTGTTCCCGGACGAGGCGACGACGATCCCCCCGGCGTCGGTGACCGCGTCGATCGCCGCCTTGAGCTCCGGGGTGTCCTCGGGCACCGAGAGCGAGAGGTTGACGATGCGGACCTTCCCCGGCCCGGTGCCGACGTCGGGCAGGACCTCCTGGAGACCCGCGACGACTCCGTCGAGGGTGAGCCTCTTGAGGTCGTCGCTGTCGGAGTCGGCGTCGTAGACCTTCACATCGACGATCGAGGCCGCCGGGGCGATGCCCACGGTGCCTCCGTCGAAGGCCTGGCCCGCGATCACGCTCGCGACCGCGGTGCCGTGGTAGTACTCCTCCTCGGCGGAGGTGGAGAACCCGGCGGGACGCAGCGCCTTGGCCGGCGTCAGCTGTGCCAGGTCGCGCACGCCGGAGTCGATGACGGCGACGCCGACCCCCTGCCCGGGTGCGCGACCGCTGAGCGAGCGCGCGATCTCCTGTGCCTCGTCGATCTGCAGAAGCTTCATCGGCTCGCTGGGGTCGGTGGCCGGCTCGCTCGGGGTGTCCTTGGAGTTGATCTGCGTGCAGTCGTTGCCGTCGATCGCCCGCGCCGGGGCCGGGGCGGCGAGGGTCAGCGTCGCAGCCAGCAGGCCCATCGTCGCGGCCGCACGGAGACCCGGCTCGCCCCTCAGACGCATGACGACTTCTCCGGCGTGGACGTCGGTGGGCACCGGGCCGCGTCGAGGGTGAGCTGGACGCCGGTGCGGAACCGGGCGATCCACTGTTGCGGGACGATGATCGGGTCGACGTCGGCGTAGCCGAGATTCTCGGCCTCGCTCCCGGGCCCGACCGGGTTCTCATACCCGCGGTCGTCGATCAGGATCGGCTGTGTCGGGCCCTGGTCGTCCCAGTCGCCGGACTGGACGAAGGCCCCGTGCCCGGGGTCGACGGTGATGTCGACGGAGTCGAACTCGACGTCCTCCGAGGATGCTTCGCTGTCGTCCGTGGTGGTGGCGAGCCGCACGCCGGGGGTGCCGCCGGGAGTGTCGAGCAGCGCGCACAGCTGGCCGCGGGGCTGGGCGCCGGTGGTCGTGATCGGCCACTGGACGCCGGCCTGGTCGGCGAAGTTGGGCAGCGCGCCGGGTGGGGCCTGGGTGATCCGATGTGTCGACCGGGTGCCGGCCGGCACGGTGAGAGAGCTGTAGACCGCCTGCGAGAAGGGGTCGAGCCGGACGACGTCGTCGGGACGCACGAGGTAGATCGAGTCCTCGCCGACCCTGAGGAGGTCGCCGATCTTGGCCTTCTCGGCGCCCGGCACGGAGCTGCGCCCAGGCCACTGCTTACCGAGGTCGGAGCGAGCGAGGCCGAAAGAGGCCAGCGAGAGTGGGCTACCCGCGGGGAAGAGCTCGACGAAGGTCTCGGGCACGTTGGCCGCCGCAGTGCCGCTCTGCGCCGCGACCTCTTGGAGGATGCCGTCCTGGCTCGGCCCGTCGGGCACGAGGTATGCGTAGGCGCGCTCGCCACGGGCGCCGGCCCCGACCTCAGATTCCGCGATCAGGTAGACCCGCCCCTCCTTGGTGCGGACGACGAAGCTCGTGTCCGTCACCGGCGTCGCGGCGCTCTGCTCGGAAAGGTCGATCTTGATCCCGGTCGGCTCGGACGCGCCGACCATGCCGGTGCAGGCGCTCCAGCCGGACTGGATCAGGCTCGCCGCCTCGGGCGGCGTCGCCGGGGCACCGAGGATGCCGATCGGCGCGCCTCGCTCACGCTCGAACTTGTCGCGCGGCACCTCGGTGGCCTCCAGGTCGGGGCCGAGGATCAGCATGGCGGAGGTGATGTTGGCCAGCGGGCGCAGCTCGGTGCCGCCGTCGTCGGTCTCGAGGAGGATGTAGTCGGCCCCCGACTCCTTCTCGCTGATCAGCCCGGGGCTGTCCCAGTCGATCGTGGTCGGCGACTTCAAGATGCCGAGCACCAGGGCGCCGGCGACCAGCAGTACGGCCAGCGCGATGCCGCCGACGATGGTGCGGCCGGGCCGGCTGGGCTCGACCTCGCGTCCACCGGGCGCGCCGGACACGAAGGCGGTGACCAGGCGTCGCCTGCTGAATGAGTAGGCCTCGACGAGGTCCTTCTTGGTGGCCACGCTCAGACCACGCCGATCGCGAGCACGAGGAGGGGCAGCATGGCGAGCAGGGAGATGGTCTCGACCAGGTCGCCGAAGCGCCCGCGACGGACGGACGGGCCCGACGGCAGCAGCGTGAGGGCGAGCAGGACGGCGCCCGTGCCGGCCAGCACGACCGCGATCGTCGGGTGCCAGTCGGGCCAGCGCACGAGCACCGACAGCGCGACGACGACGAGCCCGGCGATGCCGGAGACCAGGCCCACGAGCACCTCCGAGCCGGTGCGGTACTGGCGGGTGCGGAACATGACCACCAGGCACGCGACGACGGCCAGCAGGGTTCCGTAGCGGCCGCGGTCGACGGCCAGCGGCGCGACGATGACCAGCAGGATCCCGACGGTGGCCGAGATGGCGACGAGGATCTCGTGGGCGACGCGGGCATCCGCCGCGACGCGCGAGGGATCGATGTCGGCGGGGTCGGCGGTGATGTCGGCGGTGGAGTAGAGCTGGTCGACGGTGGTGCCGGTGGCGCCCAGCGCCAGCCAGGGGAAGACGCTCCCCACCAGCACGACGAACGTGAGCACGCACGAGAGCAGCACAGCCGGGTCGATCGAGGTGCCGTCGACGACCAGACCGCTCGCGCCGAGGATCGCGCCGACGACGACCGCCGGGATCAGCAGCGTGCGACCGGGGCCGAGCCCGATGACGCACACGACACCGACGGCCGCGACCACCCCACCGACCCACGCGCCGCCGATGCCGAACAGGTCGGCGAGCGGTCCCCATGCGGCTGCGCCCTCGCCGCTGCCGACGGAGTCGCTGGCCTCGACGAACATCAGCGTGGCCACGGCGGCATAGCCGACGCCGATCCACGCGACCGTCACCGCGGCCTCGGGCTCGCCCTGCGCGCGAGAGAGCACGATGGCGCCCGCGACCAGTGCCCCGGCGACGATGGCGGTGGCATAGGAGGCCAGCGGCGTGTCCTGGATGAAGAGGGTGATCGCGCCGAGGGCGAGGAAGAGTGTGGCCGCGGTGAGTGCGGTACGACGTCCGGCCGCGGGAGCCCACGGCTTCAGCTCGTTCTCGACGACGTCGGTCATCGCCTCGACGACGTCGTCGTAGACCGGCGGGTCGGGCTCGTCGATGCCTGCGGTGACGGTGATGACGGTGCCGTCCTCGACGCCTTGCAGGGTCAGCCCGGAGTCGCCCGCGAGGCGGCGCCCCTCGGCCGTGACGAGCCGGTAGCCGCCGTAGACCGTGGCGGAGTCCAGGAGCCCGACGCTGCGTGCCAGCTCAGGCACGAGCTCGGCGACGGGCACGGCGCCGGGAAGCACGAGGTCGACTCGGCGGGTGCCGGACGCGATGGTCACGCGCACCAACCCGGAGGTACTCGCCGGGGCCTGGCTCATCTGCTCTCCCTCACTGTCCGATCGGCCGATCCGTGACCGAGGCGTACCTCGACGATTCTGCCTTCAACGATTCTGCGCGGTCACCGGCGCCGGCCCCATGGTGACACCGGGTGTCGACGCCGACGAAGGGGCCGACACCCGATCGGTGTCGACCCCTTCGTCGGCGTGGTGGTGACATGCCCAGCGATGGGCCGGTGGTCACCCTCCGAACATGCCGGCGCCGCGCTTGTCGGCGGCCATGTAGTCCTGGTTGCTCTGGAAGACCGTCTTCTGGCTGTCGTCGAGCAGGTTGCGCATCTGGAGGATGGCGTCGTCCCACTTCTTCTTGGCGATCTCGTAGGCGCGCTGGGCGTCACCGCCCCACTGGCTGCGCAGCGGCTCGAGCTCGCTCTCGAGGCGGTTCATCCGCTCGTCGATGTCCTGCACGGTCTTGTACATGTCGGCCGAAGCCTGGTCCAGGGCCGCGTGGTTAACGCGGATTCCGTCGAGTCCCATCGTGTTCTCCTCAGGTCAGGTAAGTCTGTGCGTGAAAGTCGGTCGGTCGATCGGGTGCGCTCAGTGGCCCAGGCGCGCTTCGAGAAGCTTCACGTTGCCCTGGACGTCGTCGTCCTGGGTCAGGTTGATGTTCTCGGTGACGCCGAGGTGGTCGGCGAAGTCGTTGAGGGCCTTGACGATGATGCCCTGCTTCTCGGTCCATGCCTGGTGGAGGATGAAGAACGCCGATGCGCCCTGGCCGCCCCACTTGCCCTGCACGGCCGCGATCTGGTCGGTCAGGCGGTTGCTGATGGTGGTGAAGTCCTGCATCGCTTCACGGACCATGCCTGCTCCGCGGCTGAGAACTCCATCGCCTTGTCCGTACTCTCCAGGTGCGAAACCCATGCCACAGTCTCCTTAGTAGATCCCGACGGCAGACGCCGCCCGAGAGGTTTGGTTGATCTTCCGCCGCGATCCTCGCGAGCGGGACAGCCAGCCTCATACCCGGGCGATTTGGCCGCAAACGTCAGCCTGTGATTTCCCACAGGACTCTGAAGAATCCGGCCGCCAGCACGAGGGATCCGACGGCGAACGCACCGCAGATTCCCTCTGCCACCTCGGCACGACGCGACCACCACGCCGAGCGCCAGCCGCGTCCCGCGGCGACGCCGACGAGCACCAGGAGGGCGCCGATCGCGAGCGCGCCGAAGGAGAGGAGATTGATCTGCGTCGGGCCGAGACCGGGCACGACGGCGACCAGGAGCGCCGCCCAGCAGCCGAGACCGGCGATGCGCAGGAGCGCTCGGGCCGCGGCGTGCCGGTAGCTGCGGGCGGCCAGGAGGAGGCCACCCCCGGCGAACAGCACCTCGAGCCGGGCACCGATGAGATCGATCCACACCGTGGCCTCTTGCAGCAGCATGACCGCCGAGACGGTGCCAATCACCAGGATCGCCACGCAGGCCGCGGTGACCAGGCGCGCGCCGCGGGCGACGACGGCGGTGACCGCCTGGTGGGGCACCACGATGCGGCGGCGGCGTCCGCTCGGTCGCTCACGTGCCGACCAGGCCGTGACCGCCAGGCGTTCGAGGTCGAGGAGGTACTGGTCGGGGACGTCGACGGCGATCACCGGCACGAACCGGGCCGCCAGCATCGCCACCAGCAGGAGCAGGGCCCACACCACCTGCGAGTCGACGTCGGCGAGGGCGGCCAGACCCGTCACGAGGAAGACCGACACCCCGGCGATCATCCAGACCCGCAGGCTCTCCTCTCCCGGTTGGTCGAAGGTGCGCGCGACCGCGGCGGCGACCGCGGCAGCGAGGCCCGAGACACCGAGGATGGTGGGGAGCCGTTCGGGCGCGGGATCCCAGGCGATGGCGAAGGCGGCGGCGCCGGCGAACGCGGGCACCGCGACGACCCGGTGGGCCGCGAGCGGGCCGACGGGCAGCGCGCCCACGGCCGCGGTGGCGATCAGGACGATGATCGTGATCTCGCGCAGGTCCGAGGACTCCGGGAGCGACGCGGCGAGCCAGCCGCCGAGGATCGCGGCGACGGCCGCGACCGCGCACCACAGGGCCGACAGAGGGCCGGGGGTCAGTCGGCGCACCTGCCCGCCGTCGGAGCCGGTGCGGCCCCGGCGAACCACGGGGGCGCCGCCGAGGTCGGCCACCAGTACCGCGCCGGTGACCACGCCGAGGTCCGCCAGCGGCCCCTCGGGCGGCAGCGGCCGCCCCAGACGGGTGTAGAGGACCGGGACCCCGGGGAGGTTGGTCTGTCGTGAGTACTCCGTCGCGACATCGATGCCCGATGCCTCCGCAGGGACCTGCAGGTCCAGGACGCCTACGGGGCCGTGCACGCTCAGCGACAGGACATCGACGTCGCCTGCTCGGCTCACCGGGCCTCCCCCGCTCGACTAGGACCGCTCGGGCCGCCACGGTTCCCGCTCATGGGCACAGTAGTACCCGCATCGAGGCCTGCCTATCATCGGGATCTCGCGGCACTGCTCGCAGCGCCGACGTCGTCGGCGACGTGGCTGCGGGTACCGCGAGGACGCATCGGACGACGACGGGGCACACAGCGTGAGCAGCATCCAGAGCCAGCGGCCAGGCGCCACGCCGGGCCCGCCCGGTCCGCCGAACCTGCCCCTCCCACCACGTCCGCCCGGCGTCCCGGGACCCGGTGGTCCCGGCGGCCCCGGTGGTCCCGGTGGTCCCCCGCGTCCGGGTGAGCGGGGCGCCGTACCCGCTCCGGCGCCCGCGCTGCGCGGCACCCGTGTCGAGCAGCCGGAGATGCCCAGTGGACAGCTGGTGCTCCAGCCGCCGCCGCAGATCCAGCCCAACGAGGGCGCCGCCGGGGTGGCGATGAACGCGATCCCGATGCTCGGCAGCCTCGGCTCCATCGTGCTCGTCGCGACCCTGGGCCGGACCGGCGCGGGTGGCGGCGGTCGGAGCTTCCTGGCGGCCGGGATGTTCCTGCTGGCGACGATCGGCTTCATCATCGTCCAGATCGACCGGCAGCGGAAGCAGCGCATCCAACAGGTCACCGGGTCGCGGACGGAGTACCTGCGTTATCTGACCAGCGTCCGCAAGATCGCCCGCGAGGCCGCGACCCAGCAGCGCCGGGCACTGACCTGGCACCACCCCGACCCGAGCGCCCTCCCGGCGCTGGCCGAGGAGCGCAGCAGGGTCTGGGAGCATTCGGCCAGCGATCCACGCTTCCTCCAGGTGCGCTACGGCCTGTGCGCCCAGCCGCTCGCCCTGGAGCTGGTGCCGCCCGAGAGCTCCCCCATCGACGACGTCGACCCGGCGGCGGCGTCCGCGCTGCACCGGCTCCTGGTGGTCCACCGCACCCAGCCCGACCTGCCGGCCTCGGTCGACCTGCGCGCCTTCGACCGGATCGAGATCTGCGGCGAGGAGGAGCAGGCCCGCTCGCTGGCCCGGGCGCTGATCTGCTCGGCGACCGCGTTCCAGTCGCCCGACAACCTCATCGTGGCGGTGCTGTCCTCCGATGAGCACTTGGCGCACTGGGACTGGGTGAAGTGGCTCCCGCACGCGCTCAGCCAGGAGCAGACCGACGCCGTCGGGCCGATGCGGATGGTCACGACCTCCCTCAGCGACCTCGCCCAGCTGCTTCCGCCCGACCTGAGCGAACGACCGCGGTTCGGGGCCGACGAGCGCCCCGCCACCCCGCACATCCTGCTGATCACCGACGGCGTCGAGCTGCCGCCGGGCAACCACGTGGTGCCGCCCGACGGGCTGCACGGCGTCACCCTCCTCGACCTGCCGACCCGCTGGATGGAGCTGGAGGACTCCTCGCGACTGCGCCTGCAGCTCCTCGGGGGACCCGACGAACAGGGCCTGGTGCCCGTGGAGGCGCTGCGCCTGCGCGAGGAGCCGATCCGCGCCAAGGCCGACCAGTGCGACACCGCGACCGCCGAGGCCTTCGCCCGCCGCCTGACGCCGCTGCACAGCGTCGCGGTCGCCGGCCCGGTCGACGGGACGCCGGGTGAGATCAGCGGTCCCACCGACTTCATGGACCTGCTCGGGCTCGGCGACGTCCGCGCGTTCGAGCCCTCGGCCGCCTGGCGCACCCGCCCGGCGCGCGACCGGCTGCGGGTGCCGATCGGCCTCGGCGAGTCCGGCGGACTGGTGCACCTCGACATCAAGGAGTCCGCCCAGCAGGGCATGGGGCCGCACGGCCTGGTGATCGGCGCGACCGGTTCGGGTAAGTCGGAGTTCCTGCGCACGCTGGTGCTCGGGCTCGCGATGACCCACTCCCCCGAGCAGCTCAACATGGTGCTGGTCGACTTCAAGGGTGGTGCGACCTTCGCCGGGATGTCGCAGATGCCGCACGTCTCGGCCGTCATCACCAACCTCGCCAACGAGCTCACCCTGGTCGACCGCATGCAGGACGCCCTCTCCGGGGAGATGGTGCGTCGTCAGGAGCTGCTGCGCGAGGCCGGCAACTTCGCCTCGATCCGCGACTACGAGAAGGCGCGCGCCGCCGGCGAGCCGCTGGACCCGTTGCCGTCGCTGTTCATCGTCGTCGACGAGTTCTCCGAGATGCTGTCCGCCAAGCCGGAGTTCATCGACCTGTTCGTGGCGATCGGTCGTCTCGGCCGCTCGCTCGGCCTGCACCTCCTGCTGGCCTCGCAGCGGCTGGAGGAGGGGCGGCTGCGCGGCCTGGAGTCGCACCTGTCGTACCGGATCGGCCTGCGCACGTTCAGCGCCCAGGAGTCGCGCGCCGTGCTCGGTGTTCCCGACGCCTACGAGCTGCCGCCGGTGCCCGGGCTCGGCTACCTCAAGCCGGATCCGACGACCCTGACCCGCTTCAAGGCCGCCTACGTGTCCGGTCCGCCGGCCACCGGGCGCCGCGCGCTGCCGCGCGACGAGGGCGGCCACGTGCGCGGCATCCTGCCGTTCACGATCTCCGAGGTGCTCACCCTCGAGACCAACGAGCCGGAGCCCGAGCCGGAGGCGACGCCCGCGCCGGTCGAGCAGAGCGGCGCGCAGGAGTCGCTCCTCGACGTCGCCGTCGATCACATGGAGGGCCACGGACTCCCGGCCCACCAGGTGTGGCTGCCGCCGCTCGACGAGCCCGACACGCTCGACCAGCTGATGCCCGACCTCGCCGAGGACCCCCAGCTGGGCCTGATCTCCCAGCAGTGGCGGGCCGTCGGCGGCCTGGTGGTGCCGCTCGGCACCGTCGACCGGCCGCGCGAGCAACGTCGCGACACCCTCACGATCAACCTCACCGGCGCCAGCGGCCACGTCGCCATCGTCGGTGGCCCCCGAAGCGGCAAGAGCACCATGCTGCGTTCGATCGTCGCGAGCATCTCGCTGACCACCACGCCGCTGGAGTCGCAGTTCTTCGTGCTCGACTTCGGTGGCGGCACGTTCGCGCCGCTCAGCAACCTCGCGCACGTCGCCGGCGTCGGAACGCGTTCGGAGCCCGACGTCGTCCGGCGGATCATCGCCGAGGTGCAGGGCATCGTCGACCGGCGCGAGGCCTACTTCCGGGCCAATGGCATCGACTCGATCGAGACCTACCGGACGCGGCGGGCCCAGGGCCGTGCCGACGACGGCTACGGCGACGTGTACCTCGTCGTCGACGGGTGGAGCACCCTGCGCACCGACTTCGACGACATCGAGATGGCACTGCAGGCCCTCTCCTCGCGCGGCCTGACCTTCGGTCTCCACCTGCTCGCCGGCGCCGCCCGGTGGGCCGACTTCCGGGCCGCGATGCGCGACGTCCTCGGGACTCGGCTGGAGCTCAAGCTCGGTGACGCGCTCGACTCCGAGATCGACCGGAAGATCGCCCAGCTCGTGCCGTCCGGTCGCCCGGGTCGCGGCCTGGTGCCCGGGAAGCTCCACTTCCTCGGCGCCCTCCCCCGCATCGACGGCGACGCGGCTGCCGACACCCTCGGCGACGGCGTCGACCAGCTGATCAGCCGGGTCAACGCCGCGTGGCAGGGCCCCGCCGGCCCGAAGCTGCGGCTGCTGCCGGAGAAGATCGAGCTCAACTCGATCCTGGAGATGGCCGGCGTCACCGAGGACGCCACCGGCTCCACCGAGAAGCGGCTCTACGTCGGCATCAACGAGAAGGAGCTCGCCCCGGTCTCGCTCGATCCCGAGTCCCAGCCGCACCTGCTGCTCTTCGGCGACGGCGGCTCGGGCAAGAGCGCCTTCCTCCGATCGCACCTGCACGAGGTGATGCGCAACTACACGCCGAAGGAGGCGCAGCTCGTCGTCGTCGACTACCGGCGCTCGCTGCTGGGCGAGGTGCCCGAGGAGTACCTGCTCAACTACCTGACCTCGGCCACCCAGGCGCAGCCGGCGATCAAGGACCTGGCCACCTACCTGGAGAGCCGGATCCCCGGCCCCGACGTCACGCCCGAGCAGCTGCGCAGCCGCTCGTGGTGGAACGGCGCCGAGGTGTTCGTGGTGGTCGACGACTACGACCTGGTCGCGACCCAGCAGACCTCACCGGTCGCCCTGCTGCAGCCGCTGCTCGCGCAGGCGCGCGACGTCGGCCTGCACCTGATGGTGGCGCGCCGCTCCGGTGGCGCCTCCCGGGCGCTGTACGAGCCGATCATCCAGTCGATGCGCGACCTGGCCCAGCCGCAGCTGCTGCTGTCGGGAAGCCCCGACGAGGGTCCGCTGCTCGGCAACCTGCGCCCCTCCCCCATGCCTCCCGGCCGGGGCCGCCTCATCACCCGCGAGCGCGGTGTCGAGGCGCTCCAGACCGCGTGGTGCCCGCCCAGCCTCTGAGCCGCTTGCGGGTTCGGGCGGGGCGGGATTTCCCCGGTCGACCGGGGAAATCTGAACTTGGGGGCCGATATCCCGGCCGACAAGTTCAGGTTTGGGCCGCCCAGTCGGCTGTCCGGCCCGCTCGCGGCTCGACCGACCACCGGCTGAGCGTGTGCCATCGACGATCTCGTGATCAGCACGTAACTCGGCGTCAACGTTCTCGTCAACCACGCCCGGCACGCTGGGCGCCATGACCACGAGCCCGACCACGAGCCCCGCCCCGACGCCCCCCTCGGCCTCCTCGACCCCGCCCCTCGCGCTCGTCCCCGGCGAGTTCGAACGGCGTCAGGACGCCCGGACAGAGCTCCGGAGCCGGCACGCCGAGCGCCTGACCCGGTTGCTGGCCGACCGCTCGGATCTGCGCGGCGTGCACGCACTCGCCGACCTCGTCGACGACTCGGTGCGCTGGACCGCGTGACGCGCGGCCACGGCTGATCCGGCCGGGGACTACTTGCGTCGGCCGGTGCCGAACATCCCGCGGGCGATCTCGCGCGCGGCGGTGCGCATGAAGTCCTTGAAGGCGCTGGACTGGACGACGTCCTGCACGATGCCGCCGTCGTCCTTGGACTTCGACGACGACTTCGGGCTCGACTTCGGCTTCGAGGACTTCGCGGCCTCCTTCTCGGCCTTCTCGCGCTCCGCGGCCGCCTTCTCCTCGGCCTGCTTGCGGGCGCCCTCCTCCAAGCGGGCGGCGAGCTTCTCGCGGGCGCTCGCGCGGTCGACAGCCGTGGCGTACTTCGCGTGTCGCGGGCTGGCCTTGACCGTGGCCTCCATCGCGGCCGGATCCGACGGCCCCATGAGTGACTCGGGCGCCCGCAGCCGGGTCCAGGCGACCGGCGTCGGGGCGCCTCGCTCGTTCATGACGGTCACCACCGCCTCGCCGATGCCGAGGCTGGTGATGACCTCGCCGAGGTCGTCGTACTCACTGGCCGGATAGGTGTTGACGGTCGCCTTGAGCGCCTTGGCGTCGTTCGGGGTGTGCGCACGCAGCTGGTGCTGGACCCGCGAGCCGAGCTGCGCCAGGACGGCGTCCGGGACGTCGGTGGGGCTCTGGGTGACGAAGAAGACCCCGACGCCCTTGGAGCGGATCAGCCGCACCGTCTGGGCGATCTGGTCGAGGAAGGCCTTGGAGGCGTCGTTGAACAGCAGGTGGGCCTCGTCGAAGAAGAACACCAGCTTCGGCTTGTCGATGTCGCCGACCTCGGGCAGGTCGTGGAACAGGTCGGCCAGCAGCCACATGAGGAAGGTGGAGAAGATCGCCGGCCGGTCCTGGAGGTTCGGGAGCTCGACCAGCGAGATGAGCCCGCGTCCGTCGGGCGCGACCTGGAGCAGGTCGGCCGACTCGAACTCGGGCTCGCCGAAGAAGGCATCGGCGCCCTGGTCCGAGAAGGCGATCAGCTCGCGCAGGATCACGCCGGCGGTGGCCGGAGACAGACCGCCCAACTCCTTGAGCTCCGGCTTGCCCTCCTCGCTGGTCAAGTGCGCGACGACGGCGCGTAGGTCGGCGAGGTCGAGCAGCGGCAGGCCGGCCTTGTCGGCGTAGTGGAACACCAGGCCGAGGCTGGACTCCTGGGTGTCATTGAGCCCGAGGACCTTGCTGAGAAGGACCGGACCGAACGCCGTCATCGTCACCCGCAGCGGGATGCCGGTGCCGACGCCGCCGAGCGCGTAGTACTCGACCGGGAACGAGGTGGCCGTCCAGGTCTGTCCCACCGAGGCCGCCCGCGCGGTGATCTTCTCGCCGCCCTCGCCGGGGGTGGCAAGCCCGGAGAGGTCACCCTTGATGTCGGCGGCGAAGACCGGGACGCCGGCGGCGCTGAGCTGCTCGGCCAGCAGTTGGAGGGTCTTGGTCTTGCCGGTTCCGGTGGCGCCGGCCACCAGGCCATGGCGGTTCAGCATCCCCAGCGGGATGCGTACGTGCACGGGCGAGAGCGTCTCGGCGTCCGACATGAGCCCCCCGAGCTCGAGCGCCTCTCCCTCGAACGCGTAGCCGGCGGCCACGGCGGCCTCGAGCGGGCTCTGGGCCGCCGGCGGCTGCGCCGGGTCGCCGGCAGGTGCGGCAGCGGGTGCCGCCGCCGGCTCGGCGGGCTGCGGTGCGGCGGGAGTGGTGTCCGCCGGGGCGGCGTCCGGGGCCGTCTCGGCCGTATCGGCGGTGGCGGGCGGCTGGTCCGCGGGTACATCCCCGGGCGTCGTCGTCATGCGAGGAAGAGTAAGGCGTGGCCCGGGGCGTTTACACTCGCGCACGTGATCTTCAAGCGTGTGGGAGAGGGCCGCCCCTACCCGGCGCACGGCCTCACCTCCTCCGCGTGGGCGGCCGTGCCGCCACGGCAGGTGCGGCTCAACGACCTGGTGACCACCAAGGACACCTTGCAGTTGGCGACCCTGCTCGATGAGGACTCCACCTTCTACGGCGACCTGTTCGCCCACGTGGTGCAGTGGCAGGGCGAGTTCTACCTCGAGGACGGCCTGCACCGGGCGCTTCGGGCCGCCCTGCACCAGCGCAACGTGCTCCACGCCCGCGTCTTCGACCTGGACGCCGCCGGATGAGCGGCCCGATGGGCGACCTGAGCCCCCGCACCCTGGGTCACATCCGCACGGCAGTGACCCTCGCCGTCCTCGCCCTGCTGCTCGTGTTCGGGGTCAACCGCGGTCTCAAGGCGGTCTCCGAGCCCTTCCCCGAGAGCGTCGACCCACCGATCTGCACCGACCAAAAGCTCGTGTCCGGCGACGTGCTGCGCCCCAGCCAGCTGGTCGTGAGCGTGATCAACGCCGGCAAGCGCACCGGCCTGGCCGGCTCCACCCTCAAGGATCTCGAGGATCAGGGGTTCGTCCGCGGACGCACCTCCACGATCACCAACGCCGACGTCAAGACGGTCGAGATCTGGACCACCGACGGCAAGAGCGCCGCCACCCGCCTGGTGGCCGGCTACCTCAGCGGCAAGGTGAAGGTGGTCCAGCGCGAGGACGCCAGCGAGGGCATCACGGTGGTCGTCGGCGACCAGTTCACCGGCGTCCGCGGCGGTCAGAAGCAGATCGCGCTGAAGGAGAACCTCACCATCTGCGCGCCGCCCGACCTCGCCTGATCGCGACCCTTCCGACCCCCCCGGCTCCGCCGCGATCGCGCGGCTACTCCCGCAGCCACTGCCCGAGCCGCCCGTGCTCGCTCACCTCGCGTAGCCGGTCCTCGGTCTGCTCGCGCAGCTTGCGCGGGGTGACCACGAGGAGGTCGTCGCCGGTGCGCAGGACGGTGCGTCGTTCGGGCACGAGCGTCTCGCCACCACGGATCACGATCGAGACCGACGCCCCCTTGGGCAGCCGGAGCTCGCCGACCTCGACGCCGTGGATCTGCGAGCGCGGATGGATCGTGATCTGGAGGATGTCGGCCTGGACCTTGTCCAGGGGTGCCGCCTCGAGGTCGAGATCCCGGGGCTCCGAGCGGCGAGTGACGCCGAGCAGTCGCGCGGCAGGCGGCAAGGTCGGGCCGGTCAGCAGCGTGTCGATCACCACGATCACGAACACGATGTCGAAGAGCAGGTGGGCATCGGTGACGCCCTTGGCGAGGGGGATCGTCGTCAGGACGATCGGGACGGCGCCGCGCAGCCCGGCCCACGACATGAACGCGGCCTCGTTGAGCGGCATCGGGCGCACTGCGCTGCTCAGCATCACCGAGATCGGCCGGGCGACGAAGGTGAGGATCGTTCCGGCGGCCAGGGCCAGCCCGACGACCTCGAGGCCGATCCGCCCTGGGGAGAGCAACAGCCCGAGCATGACGAACAGCCCGATCTGGGCCAGCCAGGCGACGCCCTCGGCGAACGAGCGCGTCGTGCCCCGGTGGGGCAGGTCGGCGTTGCCCAGGACGACGCCGGCGACGTAGATCGCCGCGAAACCGCTGGCGTGGACGCCGACCGCGGCGCCGTAGGCGAGGAAGGCCAGGCAGAGCACGGCGAGCGGGTAGAGACCAGACGCCGGCAACGCGACCCGGCGCATCAGCCAGCCGCCGCCGAAGCCGACGGCGAGGCCGATCGCGACGCCGACCACCAGCTCGAACACGACGATCGCGAGCATCCCGAGCACGCCGTTGTCGGCCACGGCCCCGCTGGAGATCAGGGTCACCAGGACGACGGTCGGTGCGTCGTTGAGCCCCGACTCGGCCTCGAGCGAGGCGACCATCCGCCGCGGCAGGGGCACGGCCCGCAGCACCGAGAAGACGGCGGCGGCGTCGGTCGGCGAGAGGACCGCGCCCAGCAGCACCGCGAGCTCCCACGGCAGCCCGAGCAGGTAGTGGGCGCTGACCGCCACGATGCCCACCGAGATCGCGACGCCGACGGTCGCCAGGGAGAGCCCGAGCCGCATCGCCGGCTTCGCCTCGCGCCAGTTGGTGGTCAGTCCTCCCTCGGCAAGGATCGTGGCGAGCGCGGCGAACCCGAGGGCGTGGGCCAGCTCGGCGTCCTCGAACTGGATGCCGAGGCCGGACTCCCCGAGGGCGACGCCCATGAGCAGGTAGATCAGGAGGCTGGGCAGGCCGGCGCGGCTGGAGAGCCGCACCGCGAGGATGGCGGCCAGGGTGACCAGTGAGCCGACGAGCACGAACTGGTCGAAGTCGTGGAGGTCGAAGGTCATCGGCGGCTCCGCGAGGCCGGCCACCGGCAGGCGCACCGCTGGCCGAGCGGACGGCGTCGAGCCCGGTTCATGTCACCTCAGGGGTCGGTGGCGGCGGGCTCGGAGTCTATCGGTCGGTGCGGCCGCCCCCGGCGCGCGCCAGATGCGCCGCCACCGCGACGTCGACGATGTCGGTCCGCTGGGACTGTCCGGCGACCTCGGCCAGCGGCATCCAGGCCGCGTAGTCGGTGGAGCCGCCGACCTCGGTGGTGCCGAGCCGGCCTCCGACCACGCTGGCGTCGTAGACGACCCGGACGGCCTTGAACGGCCGCGGCTCGTCGTAGCGGAACCAGGAGTGGGTGGTCAGCGGGGCGCGGACGACCACGTCGTAGCCGGTCTCCTCGTGCACCTCCCGCACCAGGGACTCCTCCAGCGACTCCTCGAACTCGACGCCTCCGCCGGGCAGGGTCCACGCGGGCTCGAAGCGACCCTCTCCGTTCCACCACGACAGCAGGATCCGGTCCTGGTCGTCGAGGATCAGCGCATAGCTGGCGACACGGGTGTCGTAGGTCGTGAAGTGCACCCTCGTGACCCTACGCGTCGACAGGGGCCTGCTCCTGCGGCCCACGTGGGGGCCGGAGCGGTAACGTCGGGGTGACCCGCCGACGGAGACGAGAGGAGAGCGATGTACGGCGACACCGATGTGATGCGCCGCCGGGCCGACGCGCTGCGCGAGCAGGCCGTCGACATCCGCGCCACGGCCGACCAGCTCGTCGCGCACCTCGAGGCGATCGGCTGGTCCGGGCGCGCGGCCGACTCCATGCGGATCCGGGTCACCGAACGCGCCACCCACCTGCGCGAGGCCGCGGCCCAGCACGAGACCGCCGCCGAGGCACTCGACAAGCACCTGCTCGAGGTCGAGACGGTCACCGACGAGATCACCGAGATCGAGCGGCGCGCCACCGACCTCGTCGCCGAGGCCCGCACCCGGGTCGCCCGGGTCGAGAAGCTGAACGCGGACGCCGCCGAGGAGGGCACCGGCGTGCGCACCGAGCCCGAGCCGGACGACGTCGTCCTGGCCGCCTTCGACCCACCGCCCAGCGGCCACCGCGACTGGCTCGCGGTCGAGCTGCCCGGCCTGTGACCCGCGACCTCCTGCGACAGGAACCCCGTTGACCACGATCGACCTCAGCACACCGACGCCGCCCCCGGCCTCCCTGCTGGACGCCCTGCCGCGCCGGGTGGCGCTGACCCTGCCCGAGCTCCAGTTCGTCGCCGAACGCGCGGGCGGAGCGCCACTCCCCTTCGACGTCTCCGCTCCGGGCGCCGCCGCGCCGCTGGAGGATCGCCTCGGCGCCAGCCGCGGAACCACCGAGGACCAGGCATATCTGGCCGCGCTCGAGGCGCTCCACGACCCGGAGACCTCCCTGGCCCGTCGCGGCCTGCTCGTCGGCGACGTCGTCGATGACGGTCTGGCCGGGGCGGTGGGGCTGCTCGCGACGCCGACGTACGCCGTCGAGCTCGATGTCACCGTCGAGCAGGTGCAGGTCAAGGCGTGGCACCGCGCCAACGACACCGCGGTCGCCGCACTCGCCACCAGCGACGGGATCGTCTTCGAGCTCGCGTGGTTCCCGGTGGCCGCGTGGCCCGACGAGCTCGCCCGCGTCGGCGTCCTGCCCGAGGACCTCGCCCTACGCGAGTCCCTGGTGCCGGAGTACCTCGATCTCCCCTACGCGCTGGCGGACGCGGCGGTCGAGGCCGCCGCGGGCGCACGCTCCGACCTGGTGCAGGTGCTGGCCGGGCAGCACGACGGCGAGGTGGTCGATGCCCAGGGCCGGCCGCTGCCGGCTGCGGAGGTCCCCGGCGTGCTCCAGGCCCTCGGCACCGAGGCTCAGGGCCGGCTGCGGGTCCTGGTGGCCGATGTGTCGAGCGAGCCGACGACGGTCGTCGGGGTCCGCTCGTGGGTGCTGGTGGCCGACGGCTGGCGCACCCTGCATCCGCATCAGGCGAACGGTGCCACGCGCGTGGAGATCCGGGCGGTCGAGGCGGCCGACCTCGCCGTCGACCTGGCGCCGGTGCTCGCAGAGGTGGCCTCGTGAGCACTCCGCCCGCCGACGAGCGCACCGAGTCGCACGAGGGGGACCCGACCAGCCAGGCGTCGATGGTCGCGGCCGCGGCGTCCGAACAACGCACCGCGCCGACCACGGAGGCCGAGGCGGCCGACCTCGCCGACAAGTACGACCGGATGATGCGCCTGGCCGCGCTCTTCGACGACTCCGGCGAAGCCATGCGCCAGCGCGCCAAGCTCGGCACCGACATCATCGCCGACCCCGCCTTCGCCGACTCCGCGCCACTCTCCCCGGGCACCCACGCCCAGGCCGAGGACGACATCCGAGCCGCCACCACCGGCAAGCGCGGCCTGCTGTCGCGTTCCATCGAGCTCGACGCCGACGCGCTGGTGCTCCGCGCCACGGTGCTCACCTATCGCTGGATCGACGAGCTCCAGACCGCCGCCTACAAGACCCTCGGCTCGATCGCCGGGCGCGCGATCGGCTATCTCGCCCCCGAGGTGGCCCTGGGCGGTGCGATCGTCTCGGCAGGACTGATCGAGACCGACGCGCTCGACCGCGACGGGGTCGCCGCGTATCTCAACGAGCTCGCCGACTCCAACCCCGAGTTGATGGAGCACGTCACCAGCGGTGGCGGCGGCCTGCTCGAGGGCCTGCAGATGAGATCACTGCTCACTGCCGGCGTCCTGTCTGGCGACCGTGGCCGACTCGCCGGGCAGGGCGGTCTCCGCGCGATCGGCGTCCGGCCCTTCCCGTCGGGCTTCGAGTCCGCGCTGCGCGACGTCGCGGGCGGGCTCGTCGAGCCGGCCTCGGACCCCTCCGCAGCGGAGTCGGAGGGCGACCCGTCCGGCGCCCGGCCACGCGACCTCACCGCGCTGATGACCGCGCTCCAGGACGCGCCAACCAGCGTCGTGGTCCGCCGGGTCGCCCCGAGCCGCTACATCGCCTACCTCCACGGTGCCGACGGCGGCGCGAGCGGGCGCCTGCGGCTGGTCGGCGGCGATCAGTCGTCCTATGCCGACCACGTGGTGCGCAGCATCGAGCGCGCGGTCGGCGACGACACCGAGGCGCGGGTGATGCTGGTCGGCTCCGGACAGGGCGGCGTCACCGCCGCCGAGCTGGCAGCCGCGCCGACGTCGTCGGCGTTCGTCATCGACCAGGTGGTCACCACCGGCGCGCCGTCGGCGCACGTGCCGCGGCTCCCCGACGACGTCCGGATGCTCGCGCTCGAGGACCGCTCCGATCCGGTCGCGCTCCTCGGCTCGCTCATCAACTCCGCGGCGACCAACCGGGTCACCGTCGTCTACGACGGCGGCGAGGACGGCTACGTCGCCGGCGGACGCGCTGCCGACGCCGCGACGCACCCGGCGCTGGTCGAGGAGATCGCTCGGATCGCGGCGTTGGGCTATCTCGGGCCTGCTCCGGACTGACCCGTTCGGCGCAATTGCGCTGAACGGTGCACTCTGATGACCGGTCAATGGCCCAAACCGCGCAATTGCGCCGGTCGGGTCGCCCACGGCCCATCCGACCGACCCAAACCACGCAATTGCGCTGAACGGTGCACTCCGAGGACTCCTCGAGGGCCCAAACCGCGCAATTGCGCCGAATGGTGCAGCGGAGGCGGGGACCCGGTGCTCAGCCGGCCAGGTCGTGCACGAACTCGGCGAGCTGGGTGAGGTTGCGGCACTCCACCATGGGCACGATCGCGCCGTAGGTGGTGGCCGCGGAGTCGCCGGTGCCCCAGTGCCGACGGTGCTCGGGGTTGAGCCACCACGCGTGGCGGGCGGTGCCGGCGAGCTCGGCCAGGACGTTCTGGTGGAGGTCGCTGTAGTTGGAGCGCGCGTCGCCGAGGATGAGCAGCGACGACTTCGGGCCGATCGCGTCGGGGTGCAGCTCGGCGAAGCGGGTCAGCGCGCGTCCGTAGTTCGTGCGTCCCCACAAGGCGGCGTGGCGGGCGGAGGCGGCGAGGTCGGCCATCACGTCGACGACGTCGGCGCCCGGTCGGAACGCGTCGGTGACCTCGTGCACCTCGTCGACGAAGGTGAAGGCGCGCACCTTCTGGAACTGGTCGCGCAGCGCGAAGACCAGCAGCAGGGTGAACTGGGCGAAGTTCGCCACCGAGCCGCTCACGTCGCACATGACGACCAGCTCGTTGCGGTGGGGCCGCTTGGGGCGTTGATGGGTGACGAGCGGGACGCCGCCGGTCGACATCGAGGCGCGGACGGTGCGGCGGAAGTCGAGCGGCCCGCGGCGCCGCGCGTGGTGCTCCTTGGTGAGCCGGGTGGCCAGGCGGCGCGCGAGCGGGTAGATCTCGCGGCGCATCTCCTCCAGGTCCGAGCGGCGGGCGGCGAGGAAGTCGATGCGGTCGATGCTGGGGCGCAGCGCGACCTTCGCGATGTGGTCGGCGCCCTTCTCCTCGGCGATCCGCCGGCGGGCGTCGGCCTCGACCCGCGCCGAGAACGCGCCGATCCGTCGGCCGGCGCCGCGGGCGGCCTCCTCCTCGGTGACTCCTTCGCCCATCAGTGCCGCGACGATCCGGTCGGTCAGCTCGGACGGCGCCACCCGCTGTAGCGCCGCGTAGGCCGACCACGACGACAGTCCCGGGCCGCGGCCGGGCATCGCACCGAACCGGGCCACCATCTCGGCCGCAAGCTGCTCCAGGGCGGCCTGGTCGTCGGCCGCCAGTGCCTCGGCGAGCTGCTCGCGGAACGTGGCGAGCGCCTCCGCGTTGTCGCGCACCCGCTCCGCGGGCGCCCCGTCGGCTCCGGTCTCCGAAGCCTGCTCGCCGTCGGGGGCGAGCGAGCTCGCGCCGTCGCCGACCAGTCGGGGGAAGTAGAGGTCGAACAGCGCCTCGAAGATGGGACGCTGGGCCTGGCGTTTCACCACGGTGGCGGCGTAGCCCTCGCGGATCTGGCCGCGCTCGGTCCAGTCGAGCGCGGTGAGGGCGGCGACGGCGTCGAGGTCCTCGGCGAGCGAGACCGACAGGCCGGCCCCGCGCAGCGCCTCCAGGAAGGCGATGTGCCGGTCGACCAGCCCGCTGCGCTCACTCATCGCTGGCTCATCGGCGGAGCTTCAGCTCCTTGACCGCCCGCTCCTGATCGGAGTGGTGCTTGAGGACGACGCCGAGGGTGTCGTTGATCGCGGCGTCGTCGAGGTCGCCGATCTCCAGCGCCACCAGGGTGCGCGCCCAGTCGACCGACTCGGCGATCGACGGCGCCTTCTTCAGCTCCAGCTCGCGCAGCCGGCCGATCGTGGCCACCAGCTGGGTCGTGACCCGCTCGTCGAGGCCCGGCACCTGCGAGGCGACGATCTCCCGCTCGCGCTCGGCGTCGGGGTAGTCGAGGTGCAGGTAGAGGCAGCGCCGCTTGACCGCCTCGGACAGCTCGCGGCTGGCGTTGGAGGTGAGCACCACGAACGGACGCCGCGCCGCCGCGACGGTGCCGAGCTCGGGGATGGTGACCTGGAAGTCGGAGAGCACCTCGAGCAGCAGCCCCTCGACCTCGATGTCGGTCTTGTCGACCTCGTCGATGAGCAGCACGGTCGGCTCCTCCCGACGGATCGCGGTGAGCAGCGGCCGGGTGAGCAGGAACTCCTCGGTGAAGATGTCGTCGTGGGTCTCGCTCCACGACGCGTCGCTCTGCGAGGCCTGAATGCGCAGCAGCTGCTTCTTGTAGTTCCACTCGTACAGCGCCCGCGCCTCGTCGAGGCCCTCGTAGCACTGCAGGCGCACCAGGTCGGCGCCGGTCGCCCGGGCGACCGCCTTGGCCAGCTCGGTCTTGCCCACGCCGGCAGGCCCCTCGATGAGCAGCGGCTTCTCCAGCGCCCCGGCGAGGTAGGACGTCGTCGCGGTGGCGTCGTCGGCGAGGTAGCCCGCCTCGTGCAGTCGACCTGCCGCGTCGGCGGGTGAGGCGAACCAACTCATCGCGCCATCCTCCCACCGGCCGCGAACCCGACTCAGGCAGGCCCCGCACGGCCCAGCGGGGATAGTTTGAGGCGTTATCAACCTCGAGCGGGCACCTCGAGGTTGATAACGCCTCAAACTATCCGGGGTTTGCCAAGGCGGCGCGCACACAGAGACGGTCGTAGATCGAGTGGAGCGATGCCTTCACCCAGCTCCACGATGACTCCGGCGTCGACTCCGGCGTCGCACTCCTGAGGTTCGCCGCGTAGGCCGCGTAGTAGGTGCGGCGGTGTTGCCGGGCCGCGCCGGGCTGGGGCGTGCCGATCGCGTTGACGGCCTGTGGACGTCGCTGGTGACCGGTGTTGACGTGCCACGTAGGGGTCACGACCGCCAGGTGGTTGACCGGCGTGCCGCCTCGTAGATGGCGTCGAGTGCCTCGGGGGTGTGGATCTCGCCGTGGCGCAGGAGCCATTTCGCGAGGTTGTTGCGCCAGGTGACGCTGACTCCGTCGGGCTGGCTCTTGATGACGACTTCGGCTGCGTTGACGGTGACGATGAGACCTTGGACGTGGACCGGGAAGCCGCAGGCGGCAGCGAGGAGTTTGGCTGCGCGTCCCGCCTCGTGGCGGCTGTTGCGGATGTAGGGCTGCCGGTTGCCGTTGACCATGAAGGTGTTCCCACCGACCCAGATCTTGGCCTTGGGGTGGTGCTTGGCGTTGATAGTGAACACGCCACCAGGGCCAACGACGAGGTGGTCGATGTCGGAGCCGCGGTCGCCGACCGGAATTGCATGGAGCGCCCGCCAGCTGGGGTCCTTCTTCGCGGCCTTCACGAGTTGGGCGGCGACGAGTTCCTCACCGTCCGCGCCGATTCGCCAAGCGCGTTCGTCGGTGTGGACCCCGAGCACTCGGGCGAGGACAGTCTTCACGGGCGCGGCGTCGCGTGCTGCTTGAGCCTGCTCTCGTGCGGCGGCCCCGGCTCGGTTGGTTGAGAGGTCCAACCAGGGCCTGGGGGCGGCTTGGATTGCGGCGTCGTGCGGTGTCGACTCGACGGCCGGCAGAGGCGCGGGGTTCGGCGGCTCCTGGCCTACAGGTCGTGGCTGTTCGAGGGGCGGGGCGGTCGATCCGGTCTGGGTGGGGTCGACGGTGCCGTCGGACCTGGGGGCAGTCGCGCCTGCCTCGAATCCGTTCTCCACTCGATCGGACATCCAGTCATCGACGGCATGGGTGAGGGCGGAAAGGTCGTCCTGGCTCTCAGGGTGCGCCTCGTTCGTGGTGAGGTCCCACCATCCGACCTTCACCCCGTCAGGTCGCTCGACGTACAGCCGGTCCTTCCCGTACCTGCGCCACCGAGTCACCGAGCACGTCGCGTTCTCCATGCGTGGATCATCGGGGTGTCTCCACGCCCACTACAGCGGTTCCGGGAACTGCGCTTCTCGCACATCTGCGGCCCAGCGCGGGGCCGACGAACGCAACAACGCCGCCCCGTGAACCCGGATTCGGGCCACGAGACGGCGTCGCTGAGACTTTTCGTCTCTCGGGTTACAGGATTGCGTCCGTAGCCCACTGGCGGTGGCGGAGGGATTTGAACCCTCGGTGGGCTTGCACCCACAAACGCTTTCGAGGCGTTCTCCTTAGGCCGCTCGGACACGCCACCGCCGGGAAGGTTACCGGAGCGCCGAGCGAGGCGTGAAATCGGATGCCGACCGGGCGATCGGTGAGCGCCGTCACACCCGAGGGTGGCCGCAGCGCTGTTGGCAGTGTGTACTGGGACGATGGCCGAGGACCGGGGGATGCGGGCGGAGGTGGCCGCGTCCTGGCACCGCTCGGCCGCCGCGGGGGTGAGCGCGGAGCTGCGCGAGGCACCGATCACCGTCGACCAGGGCGATCTGCGCGACCTGCGGTCGGCGCATCCGCTCGCCCGCGTGTTCCCGCTGCTCGACGACGTCCTGGGTCAGGCCGTGCGCGACTGCGACGCCATGATGGCGATCAGCGACGCCGACGGCACGCTGCTGTGGATCTGCGGGACGCCGAAGACGTTGCGCGCCGCGGAGCGGATCGGGTTCGTGGAGGGCAGCAACTGGGACGAGCGGCTGGCCGGCACGAACGCGCCGGGCCTCACCATCGCCACCGGCAGGCCGACGACGATCACCCGCGCCGAGCACTTCCGGCAGAGCGTGCAGCCGTGGAGCTGTGCGGCCACACCGATCCACGACCCCGGCACGACCCGGCTGCTCGGCGTCCTCGACGTCACCGGCGGCGACCAGATCGTGGTGCCGCAGACGATGGCGATGGTGCGGGCGGCGGCGCGGCTGGCCGAGGTCGAGTTGGGCCGCGAGAGCCTGCTCGGCCCGCAGCCCGAGCGTCCGGGTGGGCTCCGCGTCCTGCTGGAGGGACTGGGGCGCCCGGAGGCGCTGTTCACCATGGACGACGGTCGCGGGCGGGTCGAGACCGTCCGGCTGAGTCGCCGGCACAGCGAGATCCTGCTGCTCCTCGCGGCCGCACCCCGCGGGCTCTCCGGCGACGAGCTCGCCGTGCTCCTCTACGAGGACGACGGCGCCTCCTCCACCCTGCGCGCCGAGCTCAACCGGCTTCGGGGGCTGCTGGGCGAGGAGGTCCTGGCCTCGCGTCCCTACCGGTTGGCGGCCGACGTGACCGGTGACTGGCTGGCCGTCGAGGCGCAGCTGGCCGCGGGCGACGTCCGGGAGGCGATGCGGACCTACCAGGGTCCACTGCTCCCCCGCTCGACCGCGCCGGGCGTCGTGAGGATCCGGGGAGCGCTGGAGGCGTCCCTGCGACAGGCGCTGCTCCGCTCGGGCCAGGCCGACCTGATGTCGGCCTGGACGCGCTCGGCCTGGGGCCGCGACGACTACGAGATGTGGGTGGCCCAGCGCGACGCCGTCGACCCGGCCTCGCCGATGGTGGCACTGGTCGACGGCCAGATCGCCCGGCTCGACGCCGACCTGGCCTGACCCGAGCCCCGCGACGTTCGGCAACCTGGCCGCAACGTTCGGCTTCCTACGGTGTGACGGCACTCACCCCGACGACGTCGGGATCCCGATCGAAGGAGCCTCATGACCGTCTACGCCGCACCCGGCCAGTCCGACTCGCTCGTCTCCGTCCAGCCTCGGTACGACCACTACATCGGCGGCGAGTGGGTGGCTCCGGTCAAGGGTCAGTACTTCGAGAACATCTCGCCGGTCAACGGCAAGCCCTTCACCGAGATCGCCCGCGGCACCGCCGAGGACATCGACGCCGCGATCGACGCCGCGCACGCCGCCGCCGACAAGTGGGGCGCGACGTCGGCCACCGACCGCGCCAACATCCTGCTCAAGATCGCCGACGCGATGGAGCAGCACCTCACCGAGCTCGCCGTCGCCGAGACGTGGGACAACGGCAAGGCCGTGCGCGAGACCCTCGCCGCCGACCTGCCGCTGGCCGTCGACCACTTCCGCTACTTCGCCAGTTGCCTGCGCGCCCAGGAGGGCACGATCAGCGAGATCGACGGCGACACGATGGCCTACCACTTCCACGAGCCGCTCGGCGTCGTCGGCCAGATCATCCCGTGGAACTTCCCGATCCTGATGGCGGTGTGGAAGCTCGCGCCCGCCCTGGCAGCCGGCAACTGCGTGGTGCTCAAGCCCGCCGAGCAGACCCCGTGGTCGATCCTCAAGGTCGTCGAGGTGATCGGCGACCTGCTGCCGCCGGGCGTGCTGAACGTCGTCAACGGCTTCGGCGTCGAGGCCGGCAAGCCGCTGGCCTCCTCGCCGCGGATCGCCAAGATCGCCTTCACCGGCGAGACCACCACCGGCCGGCTGATCATGCAGTACGCCAGCCAGAACATCATCCCGGTGACCCTCGAGCTCGGCGGCAAGAGCCCGAACATCTTCTTCGACAACGTCGCCGCCGAGCGCGACGCCTTCTACGACAAGGCGCTCGAGGGCTTCACGATGTTCGCCCTCAACCAGGGCGAGGTCTGCACCTGCCCGTCCCGCGCGCTCGTGCAGCGCTCGATCTACAGCGACTTCGTGCCGGACGCGATCGCGCGGGTCGAGAAGATCGTGCAGGGCAACCCGCTCGACGACTCCACCACGATGGGCGCCCAGGCCTCCAACGACCAGCTGGAGAAGATCCTCAGCTACATCGACATCGGCAAGCAGGAGGGCGCGAAGGTCCTCACCGGCGGCGGGCGCAAGGTCCTCGACGGCGAGCTGGCCGAGGGCTACTACGTCGAGCCGACCGTGTTCGAGGGCGACAACTCGATGCGGATCTTCCAGGAGGAGATCTTCGGGCCGGTGCTCGCGCTGACCTCCTTCGACGAGGAGGCCGACGCCCTCAAGACCGCCAACGACACCCTCTACGGCCTCGGCGCCGGCGTGTGGTCGCGCGACGGAGCGCAGGCGTTCCGCATGGGCCGCGGCATCAAGGCCGGCCGGGTGTGGACCAACTGCTACCACGCCTATCCGGCGCACGCGGCCTTCGGCGGCTACAAGCAGTCGGGCATCGGTCGCGAGAACCACAAGATGATGCTCGACCACTACCAGCAGACCAAGAACCTCCTGGTCTCCTACTCCCCCGACGCCCTCGGCTTCTTCTGATCGCGACCGAGGGACGAGGTCGCGATCGTCGGTGGTCGAGCAAGCGGCACGGCTGAGGAACGAGGCCGTGACCCGCGTGTCGAGACCTGGTGAGCCCAAGACCGACCGAGGGGAGCCGGGCACTACCGAGGAACGAGGTCGTGCCCGGCGAGCCGATCGCGACCGAGGGACGAGGTCGCGATCGTCGGTGGTCGAGCAAGCGGCACGAGCGAGCTTGCGAGCTCGTGACCCGCGTGTCGAGACCTGGTGAGGCCCAAGACCACCGAGGCGGCCGGGCACTACCGAGGAACGAGGTCGTGCCCGGCGGCCGGGATCAACGACATGAGCCCACGCAAGGACAGGAGCACCAGGTGAGCCGAGTCGACGTCACCCCCGCAGCAGCCGAGCTGGTCCGCGAACTGACCGAGCAGCACGGCCCGGTCATGTTCCACCAGTCCGGCGGCTGCTGCGACGGGTCGGCTCCGATGTGCTATCCCGACGGCGACCTGCTGCTCGGTGACGCCGACGTGCACCTCGGCGACCTGGACGTCGGACTCGACCGGCCGGTCCCGGTCCACATGTCGCGGGCGCAGTACGAGTACTGGTCGCACACCCACCTCACGATCGACGTCGTCAGGGGACGCGGCGCCGGGTTCTCCCTGGAGGCGCCGCACGGCGTCCGGTTCCTGATCCGCTCACGTCTCCTGGGCGACGAGGCTGCCGGATCCACACCCACCGACTGAGCTCGGCCCCCACCGAGCTCATCACCTCGGGCCCCGATCGCGGAGCGGTCGGGGCCCGACGACGTCCGGGTTGCTAGGGAACCACTGATCAATGCCGGGACGGCGCCGGCATCCACCCACATCAATCAGTGATTCCCTATCGGAGCTCCTGCCGGATCTCGCGGGTCGCGCCGGCGACCGTCACGGTTGCGAGAGCACCGTTCACCAGCGGCAGGTGCGGCGGGACGTGTCCGATCTCGAGGTCGAACACGATCGGGAGGTCGAGCCGCCCCAGGGCGTCGAGGACCGCCTCGTCCTGGGTCAGAGCAGGATGGTCGGGCGCGTTGGTGCGACCGATGAGGATGGCGCGGGCGTGCTCGAACCAGCCCGCCAGGCGCAGGCCGTGCAGGTTCCGGCAGATCGTGGCGGCCTCGTCGTCGGAGACCTCGAGGTAGAGGATCAGGCCGTCCTCGGCGTACTCGGCACCGAACGCGGCGACGTCGCCGTACGGAGTGCCGGCCAGATTGGTCATGGTCTCGACGCAGCCGCCGATCAGCCGCCCGCTCGCGTCGAGCGAGTCGGCGCCGTGGAGCCGCCAGGATCCCTCGCCCACGCTCTTCCACTCCACGGCGCGCGTGTCCTCCTCGAAGCGCCACCAGCCGCCGACGAACCCCGAGTCGCGCTGGACGTGGGGCCCCGCGCCGCCGACGACGTCGAGCCAGGGTAGGAGGCCGTCGGGGACGCCATACGGCGTGTCGGCGAGGTTGTCGCCGTGCAGCGTGGCCCAGCCGAGGCGGGTGGTGATCGGCAGGAGCACGGTGGACAGGTCCGAGAACCCCACCAGCCAGGTGGGTTCGGCGCTCGCGAGCGCGTCCCAGTCGAGCAGGTCGACCAGATCGATCGCCGTCTCGCCGCCCCACGGCGGGAGCACGCAGCGGATCGCCGGGTCGCAGAGCATCGCGGTGAGCTCGGCGGCACGGCTCTTTGCCGGACCGGCGGTGATGCCGGAGCCGTCCATGCACTCGCCGACGACGACGTCGTAGCCCGCATCGCGTAGCCAGTCGACGCAGAAGGCCACGCGTTCCGCACCCGGGCCGGCCGCGCCTGCGGACGGCGAGGTGACCGCGATGGTGTCTCCGGGTCGGAGAGGCGCCGGGTATCGGATCATCCGCCGATCCTGGCAGAGGCTCAGCCAAAGACATGGTCCCGTCACCGATCAGGCGTGCGCCCGCGACTCCGGGCACGTTCTCCTGATCGAGAATCCGGCTCAACCACGGGGATGTGGGACAAACACCGGATTCGGGGGTTGTCGCCTCCGACGACGTGGTGGTCGCCTCGGAAGGGTGCCCCGCGGCCATCCCTCGCGTGGCCTCGCGATCGCGGGCACGACGGCGCCGACGGCGGTTCAAGTTCCCGTAGCGATGCCGATTGCAGATTTTTTCAGCATGTGTCTTGCGCATTGCGTAGTTCAGCATTTATATTTCTACGCATCACGCATAGTGACCCGCATCACAACCTGTGTGCCATTCGTCGGCTCGGCGGTGTCGCGGCGTGATCCACACACCACGAAGGGGATCAGCAATGTCCACACTCGATGGCATCCTCAACCGCCTCGGACTGCCCGACGCGGACGTCCTGGACCAGCGGCTCGACGAGGGCAAGACCCTGCCGGTCGAGTTCTACACCGACCCCGAGATCTACCGGCTCGAACAGGAGTTGATCTTCGCCAAGTCGTGGAGCTACGCCTGCCACGAGTCCCAGGTCGCCAAGCCCGGTGACTACGCGGTGACCCGAGCCGGCGATACGCCGATCATCGTCACCCACGGCAAGGACGGCGAGCTGCGCGCCTTCGTCAACGCCTGCGCGCACCGCCTGCACTCGATCGCAGAGACCAACGGGAACAAGCCCCTGCTGCAGTGCCCGTACCACGGTTGGACTTACGGCCTGGACGGCCGGCTGAAGACCGCGCCTCGCTCCAACCGCGAGAAGAGCTTCGACTGCTCCGCGATCACGCTGACCCCGGTCGCGGTGGAGCGCTGGGACCAGTGGGTCTTCGTCAACCCGGATGCGGACGCCGCCTCGTTGGCCGAGGTCACCGCCGACATCCGGCACCTGACCGACGAGGTGAACGCCGACCTGCGCGAGTACGAGTTCCAGCTCCGCTACACCTACGACATGGCCTGCGACTGGAAGCTGTGGGCCGAGAACGCGCTGGAGTGCTACCACTGCCCGACGCTGCACAACACCAGCTTCGGGAAGACCTACGACTCCTCGCCCGACGCGTACCACGTGGCCTCATGGACCGACAACATCTGGCACGAGGGCCCGATCAAGTGGCTGCCCACCGGCGTCGAGCCGGACGGGTTGCGCGGATTCCGCTTCGCCTTCACCTTCCCCTCCAGCTTCTACGCCCTCGACGACTACGTCGGATTCGTCGGCTCCATCCAGCCGGTGGCTCCGGGCAAGAGCTGGGCGTTCGTGGACATGTACTCCAAGCCCGGCGCCGACGAGCGCGTGGTCAAGGAGTGGATCGAGATGTGGGACCGCACCCTCATCGAGGACAAGACGGCCACCGACATCCAGCAGATCGGCTACCAGTCCGGCCGGATCCCGGCCGGCCAGATGATGGTCGACTCCGAAGGCCCGCTGGTGCAGTTCATGCGCACCACGTTGGACAGGCTCCGCGGATGAGCCTGCGGGTGGTCGCCGACCTCGACGCCTGCCAGGGCTACGCCAACTGCCTGGTGAACGCACCCGACGTCTTCGACCTGAGCGACGACGGCAAGGTCGTCGTCTTGGACGTGGACCTGGACACCGTGGACCGGACCCTGCTCGACGAGGCGATCGCCTCCTGCCCGGCTACCGCACTGCGCCTGGTCGAGGGAGCCTGACATGACCCGGGTGGTCATCGTCGGCGGCTCGCTCGGTGCGGCCAAGACCGCGCAGGGGCTGCGCGAGCGCGGCTTCGACGGCGACATCGTGGTGCTCACCGAGGAGCACGTGCTTCCCTACGACCGGCCTCCGCTGAGCAAGGCCTACCTGGCGGGAGTCAGCGATGTCGAGGACCTGTTGCTGCTCGACGCGGACTGGTACCGAGACCACGACGTCGAGGTCCGCCTCGGAGCCCGCGCCACCGGCCTCGACCCGGAGCGCCGAGTCGTCCTGCTGGAGGACGACGAGGTCGGTTACGACGAGCTCGTGATCGCGACCGGCTCCCGCCCCCGGCGACTGCCGTACGGGGCCGGCCTGGCCGGCGTCCATGAGCTGCGCAGCCTGGCCGACGCCGACAGGCTGCGGGCCGCGGCCGCCACGGCCGAGCGCGCCGTCGTGATCGGGGGCGGCTTCGTAGGCTTCGAGGTGGCCTCCACGCTCAGCGATCGTGGCCCGGCGGTCACCGTCCTGGAGGCGGCCGTGGCGCCACTGGCCCGGATCCTCGACACCCGCACCGCGTCGGTGCTGGTCGAGCACGCTCGCGCCAACGGCGTCACCGTGCGTTGCGGGACGGGGGTTGCCGACATCGTCGGGGACGAGACCGACTCGGTCCGAGCGGTCGTTCTGGCCGATGGCACCGAGATCCCCGCGGATCTCGTCGTCGTCGGCATCGGCGCGCAGCCCAACGTCGAGTGGCTGGAAGGGTCGGGGCTGCCGGTCGACGCCGGCGGCCTGCACGCCGACGACACCGGCCGGGTGGCACCGGGCGTGTGGGCCGTCGGCGACGTGAGCGCCTGGCGGAACGCGGATGGCGCCGCCGAGCGGCACGAGCACTGGACCCATGCGGGCGACCAGGCCCGAGCGGTGGCGCAGAACATCGCCGAAGGAACCGATCGAATCGTGGCCGGCGTTCCCTACGCGTGGTCCGATCAGTTCGGGCTGCGAATCAACATCGTGGGCGAACCACACCTGGCCGACGAGGTCCGACACCTCTCCGCGGCCCCCGGCGACCTGGTCGCCCTGCACGCCATCAACGGCACCTTCGTCGGTGCCTGCATCGTCGGCCAACCCCGCCTCACGGCCCAGAGTCGCGCCTGGGCGGGGCAGCGCAAGCACGTGGACGAGATCCCACCGTGGACGGACGCCGCAGCCGCGGCGACGTCCGTGATCGCAAGGAGTACGGCATGACCCAGCAACACACCCCGCGGCCCTCGGCCGCGGGTCCGGAGCTCGACGGGTCGCACCACGCCCGCCACATGGTGCGCACCCTGACCTGGCGCGAGGGCTTCGTCTTCGCGCTGAACATGCCGATCGGGCTGTTCCTCACCCTGGGCTACACCGTCGGCGCGATCGGGGGCTGGACCGCGATCACCATCTGGGCCGTGGCCTGCTTCTTCGCGCTGCTCCAGAACAACCTGTTCGCCGAGATGGCCAGCATGTTCCCCAACAAGTCGGGGGGCATCTCGGTCTATGCCTACGAAGGCTGGAAGCGGCACTTCGCGCCCTTGGGTGCGATCGCGGCATTCGGCTACTGGATGGGCTGGTCGCTCTCCCTCTCCGTGGAGGGGGTGGTCCTGGGCAGCCTGATGGAGCAGGCCTTCTGGCCCGACAACAACATCTCGGTCGACCTTCCCGGCGTGCACACCCTCGGGCTGCCGTACCTGATCGCGATCGGGGCGATCATGTCGGCCTGGGCGCTGAACTACTTCGGCATCAAGATCGCCTCCGGCGTGGCCAAGGTGACCGGCGCTCTCCTGGTGATCGGACTGCTGGTGCTCTGCGTCGGCCCGTTCTTCTCCGCCTCGGCCAACTTCAGCGTCGACAACATCGGCTGGTCCGGTACGCAGCCGCTGGACTGGAAGGTCATCGTGGTGTGGTTCTACATCACCGCGTGGACGACGTACGGCACCGAGGTGTGCGCCTCGTTCACCAGCGAGTACAAGGACCCGACCCGCGACTCGGCGCGTGCGCTGCGCGTCTCCGGCGTGTTCATCATGGGCCTCTACATCCTGGTGCCGTACATGATGGCCGGCACCCTCGGCGACGCGACGATCGGGGCGAACCCGGTCAACTACATCGGCCTGGCCTTCGACGAGATCCTCGGCTCGTGGTCCTGGTTGGGCGAGATCCCGATCATGGCGGCGTTCGTGATCGCGATGATGACCGCCACCGCCGACGGCGGCCGCTCGCTCTACGGCATCGCCACCTCGGGTGGCACCGTCCGTCAGCTCGGCGTGCTCAACCGCTACGGCGTGCCCGGTCGGGCCCTGACCACGGACATGATCATCAACATCGCGGTGCTGCTCCTGCTCGGCGAGCCGATCGCGATCCTGCTCGCATCCAACCTGGGCTACCTCTCCGCGGTGACCCTCGCGGTCGGCGCCTTCGTCCTTCTGCGCCGCGACAAGCCCGAACACAGCCGTCCCACGAAGCTGAAGAGCTACTGGGTGCCGATCGCGATCGCGCTGTTCTGCATCAACACCTTCGCCATCCTGATCGGCATCACCAACCCGGGGCTCACCGGATACGGCGGCGTGGGAGAGACCATCACCGGTATCGGCATCCTGCTCATCGCCTGCGTCCTGTGGTTCATCCGCCAGCGCTTCCAGGAGAAGTCGGCGATCTCGTGGCGGGTCACCGACGAGGACGAGGACGAGGACAGCGACAACCCGTTCGCCCCGCACCACCTCGACCACCCCGAGGCGCCCGCTGCCGCATCGCGTCCGGACACCGACCCCGACGAACTGACCACCCGGCGCTGAGCGTCGGCTACCGAACCCGAGGAGACAGACATGAAGGCAGTACGAGTCCACGAGTACGACACCCAGCCCACCCTCGACGACGCCGAGGACCCTAAGCTCACCTCCCCGCTGGACGTGGTGGTCAGGGTCGAGGGCGCCGGGGTGTGCCGCACCGACCTGCACATCGTGGAGGGGCAATGGGAGGACAAGAGCGGCGTCGTCCTTCCCTACACGATCGGCCACGAGAACGCCGGTGAGATCGTCGAGATCGGCTCGGCGGTCACCAACGTCGCCGTCGGAGACAAGGTGATCCTGCACCCGCTGGCCACCTGCGGCCTGTGCCTGGCCTGCCGGGCCGGCGACGACGTTCACTGCGCCGACTCGCGGTTCCCGGGGATCGACGCAGACGGCGGGATGGCCGACTACCTGCTGACCTCGGCCCGCTCCGTCGTGCCGCTGGCCGACAACCTGGCCCCCGCCGACGTGGCCGCACTGGCCGACGCCGGACTGACCGCCTACCACGCCGCTCGCAAGGCGGCCGCTCTGGTGCGTCCCGGCGACACCGTGGCCATCATCGGCGCCGGCGGCCTGGGCCACATCGGGATCCAAGCCATGCGGGCGTTGTCGGCCGGCCGTCTCGTCGTCATCGACGCCTCACCCGAGGCGCTGGCCCTGGCCAAGGATCTCGGCGCGGACGAGACCATCCTGGCCACCGACGACCCCGCGGGCGAGCTCCTCGAGCTCACCGCGGGCAACGGCGCCGAAGCCGTGCTCGACTTCGTCGGCGAGGGCACCGCGCTCGACTTCGGGACCCAGCTGCTGCGGCGCGCCGGGAGCTACTACGTGATCGGGTACGGAGGCACCCTGTCCATCCCGACGATCGACATCATCTCCACCGAGATCAACTTCGTCGGGAACCTGGTCGGCACCTACCTCGACCTGCACGAGCTGATGGCTCTCGCCGCCGCCGGCGCGGTGACCCTGCACACCGTCAAGTACGGCCTGTCCCACTTCGCCTCCGCGCTGGACGACCTGCACCACGGACGGGTCCGTGGGCGGGCCGTTCTGGTCCCGGACGCCGCAGTCTGAGCGTCCCCCGGGCCGACGGGCACGCTCACGGGTCGCCCTAGAATGACCGCCGTGCCGCGCCTCCCAGAGTCCGACAACGACCAGAGCCCGGGCCCGGGGCTCGACAAGCTCGACCACCAGATCCTGCTGCGTCTCCAGGAGGACGGGCGGATGCCGTACCGGCAGATCGCCCGCGAGCTCGAGGTCTCCGAGGGAACGGTCCGCGCCCGCACCGGGCGGATGGAGGAGATGGGCTTCCTGACCATCATCGCGGTGGCCGACCCGATCCGGATGGGCTACCGGGTGCAGGCCTTCCTGCTGATGAAGGTACGCCCCGGCCACGCCCAGGAGGTCGTCGACGAGCTCGTCACCTGGCCCGAGTCGACCTATGTCTCCGACTGCGTCGGCGTCGCCGACATCTACATGCAGGTCGTCTGCCACGACAACGAGCACCTGCACGACCTGCTCAACAACCGGATGGCCGCCCTGGACGCGGTCACCTCCGTCAGCACGTGCATCGAGCTCAAGATGCACAAGGTCTCTTACAAGTACAGCTGACCGGCCCTCGCTCTCGGTGGGCTGGTCCCACCCAGAGGAGTAGCCACATGACCGGACGTCTCGAGGGCAAGGTCGCCTTCATCACCGGAGCCGCGCGCGGCCAGGGCCGCAGTCACGCGGTCCGGCTGGCCGAGGAGGGCGCCGACATCATCGCCATGGACATCTGCGGCGACGTCGGCCGGACCCACGACTTCTACGCACCCGCAACCGAGGAGGATCTGGCCGAGACGGTCCGCCTGGTCGAGGGCGCCGGACGCAAGATCATCACCTACGTCGCCGACGTGCGCGACTACGAGGCACTTGCCGCGGGGCTGGACGAGGCGGTCGCCGCACTCGGGCGCCTCGACATCGTGTGCGCCAATGCGGGGATCTTCCAGTTCGGTGACGAGGTCAAGGACACCGCGCCGACCGACTGGGCCGACGTCATCGACGTCAACCTCAACGGCGTGTTCCACACCTGCAAGGCGGCCATCCCCCACCTGGAGGCCGGCGGTCGCGGCGGCTCGGTCGTGATCACCTCCTCCGACGCGGGCACCAAGGGATTCGCCCGGTTCGGCCACTACGTGGCCTCCAAGCACGCGGTGATCGGCCTGATGAAGTCGCTGGCCATGGAGGTCGCCGAGCAGTCGATCCGGGTCAACGTGGTCTCGCCCACCAACTGCAACACGCCGATGATCCAGAACGACGCCACCTGGCGACTGTTCCGCCCCGACCTGGAGACCGTCACCCAGGAGGAGTTCGCGGAGTCCTCCGGCACCCTGCTGGCCCTCCCCGCCCCGTGGGTCGAGCCGGTCGACGTCTCGAACGCGATCGTCTTCCTCGCCTCCGACGAGGCTCGCTTCGTCACCGGCATCGTCATGCCGGTCGACGGGGGTTCCTCGATCATCTAGGAGCCAGTCGTGGGGTCGGCCATGGAACCGGAATGTCCGTGGCGACCCCTACCGTCGGGCCATGGCCCTCACCCTCGGCATGGTCACGTGCGACACCCCCGATCCGCGCGGTCTCGCCACCTGGTGGGCGGCGCAGACCGGAGGCGACGTCGTCGATCCGTTCGACGGCGCCTTCGTGATGGTGGTCGGCGGGCCGGTGCGCCTGGCCTTCCAGATCGACCAGGCACCGACACCGGGCAAGAACCGGCTCCATCTCGACCTGGTCGCCGCGGATCTCGACGGCGAGGTCGACCGGCTCGTCGCTGCCGGAGCGGGACTGGTCGAGCGACGCGGCGATGACAGCTTCCGCTGGGTCACCCTCACCGATCCAGCCGGCAACGAGTTCTGCGTCGCCGGCGCCGACGAGACGGACGAGGCGTGATCAGCCGCGCCAGGCGGGGTCACGACCCGTGAGGCCCAGCAGTCGCTCCAGAGCCGAGGCGTTATCGGCGACCGCGACCGGCGGACCGAACAGACCGCCACCGGACTCACCAGCCGAGTCGGCGTCGGAGTCCTCCTGGGGCGCCTCGAAGGCGGCCACGAAGCCAAGGCAGGCGTCCACGGCGGTCGGGTCGGCGGCGTAGACCTGACCGGTCGCGGCGGCGAGGTCCCAGGCGTGGACGACGATCTCGTCGAGTGCGACCAGGCCCGCCTCGGGTCCGGGCATCTCGATCGGCCCGGCCATGGTGGTGCCCTCCAGCGCCGCCGGATCGAGCCATGCGGCGGCGAGGGCGTCGAGCTCGGCGGGGATGTCGGTGCGGAAGCTGTCGGGGAGCCTGGCTCCATCTCCGCTCGGTCCGGGAGCGCCGGACAGCGGCTCCTTGGTGGCGGCGTGGGTGAAGGCGATCGTGAGGCCGTGGATGTGGTCGAGCAGATCGGCGACGCGGTAGTCGGGGCAGGGCGTCGGACCGGTGAGTTGTTCGTCGTCGACGGCGGCGACGAGACGGGCGAGCTCGCGAGCAGTGGGCGTGAGATCGGGAAGTGTGCTCATAGGAGTGCCGACCCGGCGCGCACCGCGGACTCATCGGCGGTCGGTTCGGAAGGTCAGCGGTGCCCGGCGAAGAACTCGGCGAGCAGCGCCGAGGACTCCTCGGCGAGCACCCCCGCGACCACCTCGGGCCGGTGGTTGAGCCGGCGGTCGCGGACGACGTCCCACAGGGAGCCGACGGCGCCGGCCTTGTCGTCGAAGGCGCCGAAGACGACTCGGTCGACGCGAGAGAGGACTGCCGCGCCGGCACACATGGTGCAGGGCTCCAGCGTCGCCACCAGGGTGCAGCCGGTGAGCCGCCACTCCCCGACCGCCTGTGCCGCCGCCCTCAGGGCGACCACCTCGGCATGTCCGACCGGATCGTCGTTCGCCTCGCGGACGTTGTGTGCGCGCGCGATCACGGCCTCGTCCGGGCCGAGCACCACGGCACCGATCGGCACGTCCCCGGTGGTCGGCGCCTTGCGCGCCTCGGCCAGGGCCGCGCGCATGGCCGGGTCCCACCGGTGGGTGCTCACCGGCCCATCATGCCGCCTCGCCGGCATGGCGCGCGGGGCAGATCAGGCGGGCGCGAGTCCGACGACGTCGTCGAAGAGCGCGCCGAAGCCGAGGTGCCGCGCGACGTCGGAGAGGAACTCGTCGGGGTACAGGTCGGGGTCCTCGAGCATCTCCTCGAGCTCTACGGCGTCGAGACCGAGGTCGGCGAGCAGGTCGAGGTCGCCGGCGGGCAGGGGCTCGGCGTCGTCGTCGGGCAGGGGCAGCCGGAGGAACTCCACTGCCGTCTCGGCCAGATCCCACTCGTCGGCGGCGGTGATGTCGGAGAGCAGCACCCGGGTCCCGCCGTCGACGACCCGCAGGATCATCAGGTAGTCGTCGTCGATCGCGATCAACCCGACCGCGCCGCCGTCGGCGGGGAAGCGGGCGAGCGCCTCGGCCAGCACCTCGACGTCGGCCGGCAGGTCGCGGGCCAGCTCGCGCAGCACCCAGCGGCCGTCCTCGTGGTAGGCGGCCAGCGCGAAGTCGACCTCGTCGAGCAACTCGGCCATGGATCCAGAGTCGCGCCGCCTCCGAGTCGGGTCAACCCTTTTCCGGTGAAGCCTGGGCGACCGGCGCGAGTGTGTCGGCCACTAGGCTCACCGCATGCGCACCCACGTCGTCGATCACCCTCTCGTGGCCCACAAGCTCACCGTGCTTCGCGACGAGCGCACCGACACCCCGACCTTCCGGCATCTGGCCGACGAGCTGGTCACGCTGCTCGCCTACGAGGCCACCCGCGACGTGCGAGTGGTCCCCGACGACATCGTGACGCCGGTGGCTCCGATGACCGGGGTCACCCTCGCCTCCCCGAAGCCGCTGGTCGTCCCGATCCTGCGCGCCGGTCTCGGCATGCTCGACGGGATGATGCGGCTGCTGCCCACCGCGGAGGTGGGGTTCCTGGGGATGGTGCGCAACGAGGAGACCCTCGAGGCCTCCACGTACGCCGAGCGGCTCCCCGACGACCTGTCCGGCCGTCAGTGCTACGTGCTCGACCCGATGCTCGCCACGGGCGGAACCCTCGCGGCGGCGATCCGCTTCCTCACCGACCGCGGCGCCGACCACATCACCTGCATCTGCCTGCTCGCCGCTCCCGAGGGCTGTGCCAACCTCGAGCGCGAGCTGGCCGGCCTCGACGTGCCGGTCACCGTCGTGACCGCGGCGCTGGACGAGCGCCTCAACGACAAGGGCTACATCGTGCCCGGCCTCGGCGACGCCGGCGACCGCCTCTACGGCGTCGCAGGCTGATCGTCTCGCCGGTGGAACTGCTCGATCGGAGCTGGACCCGACCGGGCCCGACCGCGGTCCAGAAGAGACACGACGTGGTCCTCGGCGTTGTGGCAGCAGCGGTGTCGGTGGCCTCGGCCGGGTGATGCACAGCGCCACGGGCGCATCACGCGGCGCGGGCGCGCGGGCGCATCACGCGGCGCGGGCGACATCGAGGCCTGGTGCTGTAGCGGTCGCCGCTGAATGGTCGTTGTCGCACTATTCAGCGCGATTGCGCCGAACGGGTCGGTCTCCCGACCACCCACTGCACCAATCCGCGCAATTGCGCCGAACGGGTCACTCACCCGACCACCCACTGCACCATCCCGCGCAATTGCGCCGAACGGGTCACTCACCCGACCACCCACTGCACCATCCCGCGCAATTGCGCCGAACGGGTCACTCACCCGACCACCCACTGCACCATCCCGCGCAATTGCGCCGAACGGGTCACTCACCCGACCACCCACTGCACCATCCCGCGCAATTGCGCCGAACGGGTCACTCACCCGACCACCCACTGCACCAATCCGCGCAATTGCGCCGAACGGGTCACTCACCCGACCACCCACTGCACCAATCCGCGCAATTGCGCCGAACGGGTCGGTCCCCGGGCGTTCAGCCGAACCCGGACCGACTCAGAGCGCCTTGACGGCGGCGAGCAGCTTGCTCAGGGAGTCCTTGGCGTCGCCGAACAGCAGGGTCGTGGTGGGCTCGAAGAGGAGCTCGTTCTCGATGCCGGCAAAACCCGGGCGCATCGACCGCTTGAGGAAGATGACCTGCTTGGCGTCGTCGACGTCGAGGATCGGCATACCGTAGATCGGGGCGCTGGGGGTGGTGCGAGCGGCGGGGTTGACGACGTCGTTGGCGCCGACGACCAGGACGACATCGGTCTGCTTGAACTCGCCGTTGATGTCGTCCATCTCCTTGAGCTGCTCGTAGGGCACCTGCGCCTCGGCGAGCAGGACGTTCATGTGCCCGGGCATCCGGCCGGCGACCGGGTGGATCGCGTAGTCGACCTCGGTGCCGCGCTCCTGGAGGACCTCGACCAGCTCGCGCAGCGTGTGCTGCGCCTGGGCGACGGCCAGGCCGTACCCGGGCACGATGATGACCTTGTCGGCGTAGCCCAGCAGGATCGCGATGTCCTCGGGACCGGCGCTGCGCACCGGTCGGTCGGAGGCCTCGCCGGCGCCGAGGGTGGAGCCTCCGCGCAGCGCGCCGAACAGGATGTTGGCCACCGAGCGGCCCATCGCGCCGGCCATGAGCAGGGTGAGGAAGGTACCGGAGGCGCCGACCAGGGTGCCGGCGACGAGCAGGACGGTGTTCTGCAGTACGTAGCCACCGGCGGCCACGGTGAGTCCGGTGAAGGCGTTGAGCAGCGAGATGACGATCGGGACGTCGGCGCCACCGACCGGCAGCACGAGCAGGACGCCGAGCGCCAGACCGACCAGCGCGAGCACGATCCCGGCCCACATCGTCGGCGAGCCGACCACCAGCCCGGCGAGGACGAGCGCGCCGAGGATGCCGGCGCCGAACACGATCGGCAGACCGGGGAAGACCACCGGCCGCGAGGTCATCAGCTCCTGCAGCTTGGCGAAGGTGATCACCGAGCCCGAGAACGACACCGCACCGACCAGGATCGTGAACGCCGTCGCCACCAGGTAGGCCACCGGGACGTCGAGGCCGGCGTCGTCGGCGGCGACGAAGTGCTCGAGCTCGAGGAGCGCGACCAGCGCGGCCGCGCCGCCGCCGACGCCGTTGAACAGCGCGACCATCTGCGGCATCTGGGTCATCTGCACCCGCTGGGCGCCGACCGCTCCCACCACCGACCCGACCGCGATCGCGACCAGGATCAGGGCGATGTTGTCGAGGTCGGCGTAGAAGAACGGGACGATGCAGGCGACCACCGCGGCGCCGGCGCCGATCAGGTTGCCGACGCGGGCGGTCTTCGGCCCGGAGAGGCCCTTGAGCGCCAGGATGAACCCGACGGCGCAGAGCAGGAAGACGACCTCGGCCCAGGTCGGCATCAGGCGGCCCCGTCCTCGCGTGCGGACGGCGCGACCTGCTTGCGTCCGGGCTTGCGGTTGAACATCTGCAGCATCCGGTCTGTCACGACGAAGCCGCCGACCATGTTGACCGCGGCGAGCACCACCGCGACCAGCGCGATCACCAGCGCGAAGCCCTCGGCGTCACCGGCCACCAGGATCGCGCCGAGCAGGATGATCCCGTGGATCGCGTTGGCGCCCGACATCAGCGGCGTGTGCAGGGTCGAGGAGACCTTGGAGATCACCTCGATCCCCACGAACACGCTGAGGACGAAGTAGGTCAGCCAGGTCACGTCGTTGCTCATGACGCGCCCCCTTCCAGAGCGGTCCGGGTGGGTTCGTGCGCGATGACGCCGTCGCGGGTCACGCACGCGCCGGCGACGATCTCGTCGTCGAAGTCGGGGTTGAGCTCGCCGTCGCGGGTGAGCAGGGCGACCAGGTTGACGACGTTCTGGGCGTAGAGCTTCGAGGCCGGGCCAGGCATCTGCGAGGGCACGTTCTTCCCGCCCCAGATCTGGGCGTTGCCGACACGGGTGATCGTGCCGGCCACCGAGCCCTCCACGTTGCCGCCGGAGTCGGCGGCGAGGTCGACGACCACGGCCCCGGGGCCCATCTGCTCGACCATGACCGAGGTGACCAGCAACGGGGCGGTGCGACCGGGCACGGCCGCGGTGGTGATGAGTGCGTCGGCGGCGGCGACGTAGGGCGTCAACAGCTCGCGCTGCCGCGCCGCCCGCTCCTCGGTCATCTCGCGCGCGTAGCCGCCGGCTCCCTCCAACGTCTCGAGGTCGAGCTCGATCGCCTTGGCTCCCATCGAGCGGATCTCCTCCGCGGCGGCCGCACGCACGTCGTAGGCACGGACGACGGCGCCGAGCCGCTTGGCGGTCGCGATCGTCTGGAGTCCGGCGACCCCGGCCCCGAGCACCACCACGTTGGCCGGCTGTACGGTGCCCGCCGCGGTCATGTTGAGCGGGAAGAACCGGCGCAGCAGGCCGGCCGCCACGATCGCGCAGCGGTAGCCGCTGACCAGGCTCTGCGAGCTGAGTGCGTCCATCGACTGGGCGCGCGAGATGCGTGGGATCAGCTCCATGGCGAGGCTGGTGATGCCGAGGTCGCGCAGGTCGGCGATCAGTCCGAGATCGGCCGCGGCCCCGCTCACCGGCAGGAACGAGATCGTGGTCGCGCCGCGCCGCAGTCGTCGCACGGCGGCTCGATCCAACGGCTGCACGGATACGACCAGGTCGGCCGACTCGATCGCCGCCTCGTAGATCAGCGCACCCGCCGCGGCGTACTCGTCGTCGGCGAGGAGCGCGCCGTCTCCCGCTCCGGGCTCGACGACGACCTCGTAGCCGAGCGCGGTCAGCTTTCCGACCAGTTCGGGCACCATCGCCACCCGGGTCTCACCTTCGGCGCTCTCCCGCGCGACTGCGATCCTCACGACGGCCAACCTAGGCCACCGCGCGCCCCCAGCGTGTGACCCGGGCCTCAGCCGAGCGCGAACTCCTCCACGACCTCGTAGCGCGGGCGGCGCCGTGGACCCTCGCCCAGGTGCGAGGCGATCAGCGAGATCCGGTCGACGCTCCAGGCGGGGCCGGAGTAGGAGTCGAGCACCCGGATCCAGCGGGTGACCTCCTCGGGCCGACCGAGACGGGCCACGGTGAGGTGCGGACGGAAGCGACCGCCGTCGACCTCCACCCCGGACGCGTTGGCGGCGTGACGCGCACCGACGGCGAGCCGCTCGAGCTCGGCCAGGGAGGCCGCGTCGGCGCGGAGCCCTGCCCACAGCACCTTCGCGCGGGAAGGGTCGGGGAAGGCGCCCCCGCCGGCGATCTGCGCCGCGAACGGCGCGCGGCGCGACGCCGCGATAGCCAGCCGTTCGGTCAGGTCGTCGAGCGCGCGGTCCGGGACTGCGGGCAGGAACGCGAGGGTGAGATGTACCTGCTCGGGCGCGGTCCACCGGAACGACGCGTGCTCCCGGCGCGGGTCGAGGAACTCGTCGAGGTCTTCCACGACATCGTCGGGCGGCACCAGCGCCACGAACATCCGCATCAGCGCGCGCCCCGCCCCAAGCCCTGCCCCGCGGTGTCGACCGCGCCCTCGAGGAAGTACGTCGTGACGCGGTGCCCCGCCCCGACCAGCAGCGCCTCGCGCACCAGGTCCTCGGGCGCCTGGGTGACCACCGAGACGGTCGCGCCGCGTCCCGCGGCCTCGGCCTCGATCGCGGCGAGAGCGGGCGCAGTCGCGACGTCGGTGACGAGCAGCACCGGCCCGCCGGGGTCGTAGACCGGGGGCGCCGGAACCAGGCGGCCCGCCGCACCGTCGGTGGTGAGCTGGATCCGTTCGCTCTCGCCGCGCACCTGCGCCACCGGGAGGTCCCGGTGCCACCACACCTCGACGAGAGCCATGCCCAGCGACTCCGCTGCGGCGCGGCGCTCGGGCTCGTGCGCAGGTGCGACCAGACGCACCGGCCGGCCGTCGTCGAGGACGGCGCGCAGCAGTGCCTCGCCCTCGGTCGACCACGCCTCGGGCGCCACGACCATGTCGTCGACCAGGCGACGGCGCTCCCCCGGCATGGCGATCGCGAAGCCGTGGTCGGTGCGCAGGGTGAGGGTGGCGGGATCCTCGACGAGGTGGGCCAGGAACGCGCGGTGCCGGGCGGCGGCGTCGGGCGCCGGATTCCAGAACCGAGGCGCGTGCGGGGCAAGCGCCTCGCGTCGCGCGCGGGTCAGGTCGAGCACCCAGTCGACGTCGTCGGCGACGAGCGGCCGGACCGACAGCGGGGCGGGGACGGCGCTCACAGCCCCAGATCGCGCCCGATGAGCTCCTTCATGATCTCGTTGGACCCGGCCCAGATCTTGGTGACCCGGGCGTCGCGCCAGGCGCGCGCGACCCGGTACTCGTTCATGAACCCGTAGCCGCCGTGGAGCTGGACACAGTGGTCGAGGACCTCGTTCTGCACCTGCGAGGTCCACCACTTCGCCTTGGCGGCGTCGACCGGAGTGAGGTCACCTGCGGAGTGGGCGAGGACGCACTGGTCGACATAGGCCTGGGTGACGTCGAGTTGCGTGACGAGCTCGGCGAGGAGGAACTTGTTGTGCTGGAACGTGCCGATGCCGGCGCCGAACGCCGTGCGCTCCTTCGCGTAGACGATCGTCTCGGCAAGGATCTGCCGGGCGTGGGCGACGTTCGAGATCGCGCAGGCGAGCCGCTCTTGGGGGAGGTTCTGCATCATGTGGACGAAGCCCTGGTCGAGCTCCCCGACGATGTCGTCGTCGGTGAGCCGGACGTCGGCGAAGTTCAGTTCGGCGGTGTCGGACTCGTCCTGTCCGACCTTGTCGAGCTTGCGCCCGCGACTGAACCCCTCGGCGTCCGAGGGCACCGCGAACAGCGTGATGCCCTTGGCCTTCTTCTCCGGCGCGGTGCGCACGGCGGTGATGATGAGGTCGGCGGAGTAGCCGTTGGTGATGAACGTCTTCGAGCCGTTGAGGACCCACTGGTCGCCGTCGCGGACCGCCGTCGACTTCAACGCGGCGAGGTCGGACCCGCCACCGGGCTCGGTCATGCCGATGGCGGTGAGGATCTCGCCGGACGCGGCACCGGGAAGCCAGCGCTTGCGCTGCTCCTCGGTGGTCAGCTCCACGAGGTAGGGGGAGACGATGTCGGTGTGGATGCTCACGCACGAGGCGAGCGCGGCGGTGACCTTCGACAGCTCCTCGATGAGCACCGCGTTGAAGCGGTAGTCGCCCTCGGCGAGGTCGGCTGAGCCCCCGTACTGGTCGGGGATCTCCAGGCCGAGGAAACCCTGCGCGCCGGCGTCGAGCCAGAACTGTCGCGGTAGCCCCTTGCTGCTGGCGTACTCCTCGACCTGGGGGATCACCGAACGGTCGAGGAACTCCTTGACCGAAGCGCGAAACGCCTCGTGGTCCTCACCGTAGATCGCACGCTTCATGCCGCGATCCTACTGACTCCCGGCCGTTGCCGGCGCGGGCCGCACAGTCAGCGATCAGCCGCCGATCAGCCGACGGAGTTGAAGTCGAGCACCTCGTCCTCGGGCGGCGCGGTCACCTCGAAGGGCTCGTCGAACTTGCCGAAGGTGAAGTCGCCCTGGTCGCTGGTGCTCTCGAGCTTGACGACGTAGTGCGGCGCCTCGACGCGGACGTAGGCGGTCACCTCGTCGCTGCCGGTGCCGTTGGTGATCTTGACGACCTCCTCGCCGTCGATCTCGGAGACGTCGCCCTTGACCGCGGTGTCGGAGTTGTCGGTGCCGCTGCCCTCGAGCAGCGAGGTGATGTTGCAGATGTCCTCGAAGTCGGCCGACTGGCTGGAGTCGGCCTGGAGCCACCGATCCCCGACCAGTTTGATGAAGGTGTCGACGTCGATCGACCCGTCGGTGTTGCTCGCCTCCAGAAAGCCTCGGTCGGGCTTGAGCCAGGTGGTGCCGTCGAGGCGCCGGATCTTGGCGGTGCCTTCGCCGACGCGCATCTCGCCGTCGCAGTCGCCGGATGCGGTGATCGTGAGGTCGGCGGCGGTCTCCTGGCCGTCCTGGTCGACCTTGCCCGACAGGTGGGTCGACTGCAGCGCAGCCATGTCGTCCTTGGCCGCCTGCAGGATCGTGGGCGCGTCGGAGTCGAGGAACGCCTGCCCCTCCGCCGAGCGGCCGCCACCGGAGTTGCCGCCGTTACCGCCATTGCCGGCATTGCCGCCATTGCCGCCGTCTCCGCCGCCCATGCCGGCCACGAGTGCGGCGACGCCCCCGATCACGATCGCCACCGCGGCCGCGGCCAGGACGACCCAGAGTCCGCGGCGCGAGGGCTTGTCGGCCGCACGGCGTCCGGACTGCGCGCCCGAGCCCGATGCGTACTGGGCGCTCGAGGATCCAGGAGGAGGCCCCGAAGGGCCCGACCCCGCAGCGGTCGCGGCGAACGAACGCGGGACCGACGAGCCGGACCCGGCCGAGGGGTTCGATGGGCCGGACGCGCCGGGGGGACGAGACGGTGCCGAGGGCCCCGACGGGCCCGACGGTGCGGAGTGCCCGGCTGCCGCAGAGCCGCCGGCCGCGGCGATCAACGCGCTGGTGAGCTGGTGGTAGGCCGGGTCGTGGGTCATCTGGAGACAGTCGCGCAGGTCCTCGCGCAGCGCCTGCGCCGACCGGTAGCGGTGTCCGGGCTCCTTGGCCATCGAGACCCGGAGGACCCGGTTCACCGCCTCGGTGAGCGGCGAGGTGACCGGCAGCTGCGGCACCGGCTTGTTGATGTGGCCGCCGGCGATCTCGTACTCGGTGTTGCCGCCGAACGGCGGCTTCCCGGTGAGCGTGACCCACAGCAGACAGCCGAGGGAGTAGATGTCGGTGGCGATACCGGCCTGGCCGCCGGCGTGCAGCTCGGGGGCCATGTACGACGGCGTGCCGGCCGCGACGCCGCCCACCCGGGTGACGGCGGCGTCGACCCGGCGGGCGATGCCGAAGTCGCCGAGGTAGGCCTGCACCGTGTCGACTCCGCGGCGTCGCACCAACACGTTCCCGGGCTTGATGTCGCGGTGCACGAATCCGGCGGAGTGTGCGTCGTGGAGCCCGCTGGCGACCTGCTCGATCAGCTCGAGCGCCTTGCCGAGCGGCGCGGCGCCCCACTTGGTGAGCATCTGACCGAGGTCGCCGTCGGGGACCAGCTGAGTGGCGATGTAGAGGTAGCCGTCCTCCTCGCCGTGCGCGTAGACCTGGACGACGTTCGGCGAGTCCAGCGAGGCGAGCGCTCGGGCCTCGCTGGTGAACCGGTCGCGGAAGTCGGGGTCGCCGGCCAGCTGGGGCGAGATGATCTTCAGCGCCACCTTGCGGTCCAGGTTGACCTCGAGCGCCTCGTAGACCACGCCCATGCCACCCGCCCCGAGCTGGGAGACGACTCGGAAGCGCCCGATGTCGGCGCCGGCGGAGGGAAATTGAGGGGTCACGTGCATGTTCTACCTGACGGATGGCAGGACCCGCAGGATCCATGACGTAGACCACGATGTGATTGGATCGTTCCAAACAACTGGGAGGATCCCCGAGTGACCCTGGAATCGACCACCGCTGCCGCCTTCGACGGGCCGGTCTGGCCCGGCAACCCCTATCCCCTGGGCGCGACCTTCGACGGCACGGGCACAAACTTCGCCCTGTTCAGCGAGGTAGCCGATCAGGTGGAGCTGTGTCTCTTCGACGCCGACGGCGTGGAATCGCGGGTCCCGCTCACCGAGGTCGACGCGTTCGTGTGGCACTGCTACCTCCCCACCGTGCAGCCGGGTCAGCGCTACGGCTACCGGGTCCACGGCCCCTACGACCCCGCCTCCGGGCTGCGCTGCAACCCCAACAAGCTCCTCCTCGACCCCTACGCCAAGGCGACCGCCGGCGAGATCGACTGGGACGAGAGCCTGTTCGGCTACCACTTCGGCGACGAGGACTCCCGCAACGACGACGACTCCGCGGCGCACATGACCCACGGCGTCGTGATCAACCCCTACTTCGACTGGGAGGGCGACCGCCGCCTCGCGATCCCCTACAACGAGACGATCATCTACGAGGCCCACGTCAAGGGGATGACCCAGCAGCACCCGGAGGTGCCCGAGGAGCTACGCGGCACCTACGCGGGCCTCGCGCACCCGGCGATCACCGACCACCTCACCCGCCTCGGTGTCACCGCAATCGAGCTGATGCCGGTCCACCAGTTCATTCAGGACAGCACCCTGCTCGAGAAGGGTCTGCGCAACTACTGGGGCTACAACACCCTGGCATTCCTCGCCCCGCACGCCGGCTACGCCGCCAGCGGCGTGCCCGGACAGCCCGGCCAGCTCGGCCAGCAGGTCCAGGAGTTCAAGGCCATGGTGAAGGCCATGCACGCCGCCGGCATCGAGGTGATCCTCGACGTCGTCTACAACCACACCGCCGAGGGCAACCACCTCGGCCCCACGCTGAGCATGCGCGGCATCGACAACCAGGCCTACTACCGCACCGTCGCCGACGACCAGAAGTACTACATGGACTACACCGGCACCGGGAACTCCCTGAACGTCGGCAACCCACACGCCCTGCAGCTGATCATGGACTCGCTGCGCTACTGGGTCACCGAGATGCACGTCGACGGCTTCCGGTTCGATCTCGCCTCCACGCTGGCCCGCGAGTTCTACGAGGTCGACCGGCTCGCGACGTTCTTCGAGCTCGTGCAGCAGGACCCGATCGTCTCCCAGGTGAAGCTGATCGCTGAGCCGTGGGACATCGGCCCCGGCGGCTACCAGGTCGGCGGCTTCCCGCCCCAGTGGACCGAGTGGAACGGCGCCTACCGCGACGTCGTCCGCGACTTCTGGCGCGGCGAGCCGGCGCTGGGCGAGTTCGCCTCGCGGGTCGCCGGGTCCTCCGACCTCTACGAGCACTCCGGACGCCGTCCGGTCGCGAGCATCAACTTCGTCACCGCCCACGACGGCTTCACCATGCGCGACCTCGTCTCCTACAACGAGAAGCACAACGAGGCCAACGGCGAGGACGGCCGCGACGGTGAGAGCCACAACCGCTCCTACAACCACGGCGTCGAGGGCCCCACCGACGATCCCGAGATCCTGGCCCAGCGCGCCCGCGCGCAGCGCAACCTGATCGCCACCCTGCTGCTCAGCCAAGGCGTGCCGATGCTGCTGCACGGCGACGAGTTCGGCCGGACCCAAGGCGGCAACAACAACACCTACGCCCAGGACTCCGAGATCGCCTGGATGGACTGGGTCGACGTCGACAAGCCGCTGATGGAGTTCACCGCGGCGGTCATCGCGCTGCGTCGCTCCCACCCGACCTTCCGCCGCAAGCGCTTCTTCACCGGCACCACCGTCCGCACCGGCGAGCCGGGCGCCGACCGGCTCAACGACATCGTTTGGCTGCACCTCGAAGGACGCCCGATGGCCGACGAGGACTGGACGGCCACAGGGGACGGGCCCGGCAGCCAGGCCATCGGCATGTACCTCAACGGCGACGGCATCGCCGGCCAGGACGTCCGTGGCGCAGCGATCACCGACGAGCACTTCCTGCTCTACTTCAACGCCGACGGCCCGGCCGAGGTGACCCTTCCCCCCGCCGAGTACGCCGAGGCGTGGGACGTCGTGATCAACACCGGCGGCTCCGCCGACGACGCCGACACGATGCCGGCCGGCTCGGCGTTCACCATGGAGTCGAGCAGCCTGGTGGTGCTGCGCGAGCACCGCGAGCCCAAGGTCGAGCCGGACCACTCGGTGGCGGCGTCCGTGGCGGCCTCGGTCGCCTCGACCGGCGGCCAGGGCAGGGTCTGACGTGCGAGCGCCCACCAACACCTACCGGCTGCAGATCCGGTCCTCCTTCGACCTCCACGAGGCCGCACGCCGCCTCCCGTACCTGCACGACCTCGGCGTCGACTGGGTCTACCTCTCGCCGCTGCTGGAGGCCGAGCCGGGCTCCGACCACGGCTACGACGTGATCGCCCACGACCGCATCGACCCGGCCCGCGGAGGGCGGGAGGGCTTCGAGGCGTTCGTCGCCGAGGCGCGGCGACTCGGCCTCGGCGTCCTGGTCGACATCGTGCCCAACCACGTCGGCGTGGCGACGCCCCGCGAGAACGCGTGGTGGTGGGACCTCCTCGACCACGGCCGGGCCTCGCGCTACGCCGAGGCGTTCGACGTCGACTGGGCCTTCGGCGGGGACCGGGTGCGGGTGCCGGTGGTCGGCGACGACGACGCCGGCTCCATCCAGCGCGACGCCGACGGCGTCCGCTACCACGATCACGCCTACCCGCCGGGCGACGGCTTCGAGCTGGTGTCGTGGCGCGAGGCCGACCACGACCTCAACTGGCGCCGCTTCTTCGCCGTCACCACGCTCGCCGGCGTCCGCGTCGAGGTGCCGTGGGTCTTCGAGGAGACCCACGCCGAGATCGGCCGCTGGTTCGCCGAAGGCCTGGTCGACGGCCTGCGGGTCGACCATCCCGACGGTCTGCGCGACCCACGCGGCTATCTCGACGACCTGGCTCGACTCACCGGGGACTCCTACGTGCTCGTGGAGAAGATCCTCGAGCCGGGCGAGGAGCTGCCCGCCTCCTGGGCGACGGCGGGCACGACCGGCTACGACGCGCTCGGCCTGATCGATCGGGTGCTCACCGATCCCGCGGCCGAGCATGCCCTTCCGGGCTCCGACCTCGACTACGAGGCGCTCGTCCACGACACCAAGCGGGCCGTCGCCGACGGCATCCTCGGCTCCGAGGTCCGCCGCGTCGTCCGCGAGCTGCCGCCGCTGGACCTTCCCGGCGAGACGCTCGTCGACGCCGTCGCCGAGCTGGCTGCGTGCTTCCCCGTCTATCGCTCCTACCTGCCTGAGGGCCGCGAGCACGTCGAGGCCGCCTTCGCGCGAGCCCGGAGTCTGCGACCCGACCTCGGGCCGGCACTGGACGCCGTCGAGCCGGTGCTCACCGACGCCGGCCAACCGGCGGCGATCCGGTTCGAGCAGACCACCGGCGCCGTGATGGCCAAGGGCGTGGAGGACTGCGCCTTCTACCGCTACAACCGGCTCACCTCGTTGAACGAGGTGGGCGGGGATCCTGCGCACTTCTCGCTGAGCGTCGACGACTTCCACCGTGCCATGGCCCACCGACAGTCCACCCGGCCCCAGGCCATGACGGCCCTGTCCACCCACGACACCAAGCGGGGCGAGGACGTCCGGGCGCGGATCGGCGTGCTGGCCGAGATGCCCGAGGTCTGGACCGACGCGCTGGCCCGGCTCCAGGCGGCCGCGCCGATCCCGTCGGAGGCGTTCGCCGCGCTGCTGTGGCAGGCCGTCCTCGGCGCCTGGGTCCCGCAGGATCCCGATCTGCGGGCCCGGCTGCACGGCTACGCCGAGAAGGCCATGCGCGAAGCCGGCGACCACACCACGTGGACCGCGCCGGATGCCGACTTCGAGACCACCGTGCACGCCGCGGTCGACGCCGCCTTCGACGATCCGGCCGTGCGCACGGTGCTCGAGGAGGTGCTGGACCGGGTCACGCAGGCCGGCTGGTCGAACGCGCTGGCCGCGAAGGCGCTCGCGCTGACCGTGCCCGGAGTGCCCGACGTCTACCAGGGCTCCGAGTTGTGGGAGCAGTCGCTGGTCGACCCCGACAACCGCAGACCGGTCGACTTCGACCTGCGGGCGGATCTGCTCGCCGAGCCCGCGCGCACGCATCCCGCCCGGGCGAAGCTCGACCTGACCGCGGCCGCGCTCCGGCTGCGACGCGACCGGCCCGAGCTCTTCACCGGCTACACGCCCGTGCCCGTGAGCGGCGAGGCGGCCGCGCACGTCGTCGCGTTCGATCGCGGCGGTGCGATCACCGTCGCCACCCGACTCCCGGTGGGGCTCGCCGGCCGCGGCGGCTGGGGCGACACCGAGCTCCGGCTGCCGCCGGGCCGCTGGCGCGACGTACTCACCGGCCGCGAGAGCGCGGGTCGGCTCTCCGAGCTGCTCGACACCCACCCGGTCGCCCTGCTGACCCGCGAGGAGGACCCCCGATGAGCGTCGTGCCCACTCCCGCTCACACCCGCCGCGGCCCCTTCGACGTCTGGGCGCCTCGCGCCGCGCGGCTACGACTGTCGGTGGGCGATGCCATCGTGGAGATGCAGCACACGGACGGCGGGTGGTGGACCCCGTCCGAGCCCACACCCGACCCGGCGGAGGGAGACCTCGACTACGGCTATCTCATCGACGACTCGGACGCGCCGCTGCCCGATCCGCGCTCGCGGCGCCAGCCGGCGGGCGTCCACCAGCGCTCGCGAACCCACCGCCCCGAGGACTTCTCGTGGAGCGACGACACCTGGACCGGTCGCCAGCTGGCCGGCGCGGTGATCTATGAGCTGCACCTGGGCACGTTCACGCCCGAGGGCACCCTGGACGCCGCGCTCGGCCGGCTCGACCACCTGCGCTCGATCGGCGTCGACTTCGTCGAGCTGATGCCCGTCAACTCCTTCAACGGCACCCACAACTGGGGCTACGACGGCGTCGGCTGGTTCGCGGTCGACGAGACCTACGGCGGCCCGGACGCCTATCAGCGCTTCGTCGACGGCTGCCACGCCGCCGGCCTGGGCGTGATCCAGGACGTCGTCTACAACCACCTCGGCCCGTCGGGCAACTACCTGCCGCAGTTCGGCCCCTATCTCACCGAGGGCCGCAACACGTGGGGGGACCTGGTCAACCTCGACGGCGCGGAGTCGGCCGAGGTGCGCCGCCTGATCCTCGACAACGTCCGGATGTGGCTCGACGACTACCACGTCGACGCGCTGCGGCTCGACGCCGTGCACGCGCTGCGTGACGAGTCGGAGCTGCACCTGCTCGAGGAGATGGCCATCGAGGTCGCGGCCCTGTCGGCGCACCAGCGGCGGCCGTTGACACTCATCGCCGAGTCCGACCTGAACGACCCCCGGCTCATCACCCCGCGGGAGGCGGGCGGCTACGGACTGGATGCCCAGTGGAGCGATGACTTCCATCACGCCGTCCATGTCGCACTGACCGGGGAGACGGTCGGCTACTACGCCGACTTCGCTCCGCTCAGCGCCCTGGCGAAGGTGATCGAACGCGGCTTCTTCCACGACGGCACGTTCAGCTCCTTCCGGGACCGCGACCACGGCGTCCCGATCGACGTGGCCGCGATGCCCACCTGGCGGCTGGTGGTGTGCAGCCAGAACCACGACCAGATCGGCAACCGCGCGATCGGCGACCGGATCACCGCGAGCCTCGACGAGGACCAGCTCGGCTGCGCGGCCCTGCTCACCCTCGCCGGGCCGTTCACCCCGATGCTCTTCCAAGGCGAGGAGTGGGGCGCCTCGACCCCGTTCCAGTTCTTCACCTCCCATCCCGAGCCGGAGCTGGGCATCGCCACCGCGCAGGGCCGGATCGCGGAGTTCGAGCGGATGGGCTGGGACCCGGCGCTCGTGCCCGACCCCCAGGAGCCCGCGACGTTCGAGCGCTCAAAGCTCGACTGGTCCGAGGCCGACGACGGCCGGGGCGCGCGCCTGCTCGCCGGCTACCAGCGGCTCGCCGAGCTGCGCCGACTGCTGCCCGAGCTCACCGACCCCTCCTTCACGGAGAACCGCTGCGCCGTCGACGAGGACACCCGGGTCCTGCTGGTGCACCGCGGCGGCGTGCTGATCGCCGTCAACTTCGGCGACGAGCCGGCGCGGTGCGAGGTCGAGCAGCGCGAGGTGCTCTTCGCCACCGTCTCGGGCGCGGAGGTCGAGCGGGACGTGCTCGTCCTCCCCGCCCACGCCGGCGCGCTGCTGCGGTAGCGAGTCCGGATAGCCCAGCTAGCCCGGCGGGAGGGACCGGTCCGTATCCTGGCCGCGCCCCTCTGGACCGGATCGGATGCAGTGCCCTGGTGAAGTCGAAGCTCCTTGTCGGCGTCCTGGCGGCGACCATCACGGCGACCGTGACGGCGTGCGCCGGCGCCCCGGCGACGCCCGACCGGACGCAGCCCCCCACCTCGCGCACCGAGGGCTCTGGTGCCCCAGCCCCCGGGTTCCCGATGACGCCGGCGACCCCGGGCACGGCCGACGGTCAGACCTCTCCACTGCCGGACTCCGATCTCAACGTCGTCATGGTCGTCGTCGACGACGCCGCCGACATCTCCTGCGCCGAGATGCCTGAGTTCCTCCCGGAGATCAGCGCCCAGCTGCGCGACCAGGGACGCTGTTTCGAGAACGCCACGGTCACCAGCCCCGCGTGCTGCCCGTCGCGCGCGGTGCTCCAGACCGGCCAGATGGGGCACAACAGCGGCGTGACCCGGCAGATCGACGCTCCCAAGCTCCAGGTCGAGGACACGATCCAGTACCAGCTCCGCGCCGCGGGCTGGGACACCTACGGCACCGGCAAGTACTTCAACGGCTTGAGCCCCTGGCCCTTCGAGGCCGGGGAGCAGGACAGCGGCTTCGTCAGCTCCGACTTCTGGGCGGGGATGAAGTACTACGACTATCCCCTGTGGGACGACACCGCCGGCGAGCCGCGGATCGAGCCCGGCCACATCAACGCGACCACGCGTACCGGCATGTTCCTGCGCGACTTCATCGCCGCGAACGCCGACAGCGACCGCCCGTTCTACGCCTACGCCGCCTTCAAGGCCCCGCACACCGACAACTCCGCGCGCACCGTCGTCCAGCGCGACCCGCTGCCGACCGAGGCCAACCGGAATCGTGCGGTCCCGCCATTTCGATGGCGCACCGAGGCCGACACCCGCGACAAGCTCCCGATCTTCCAGAACCAGCTGCGGCCCCGGCGCTTCTACGAGCGCCTCTACGAGGCACGCACCCGCACGATGTACGACGTCGACGACGAGATGGGCAAGACCTTCGACCTGCTGCGCGAGCTCGGCGAGCTGGAGAACACCGCGATCTTCTTCGTCAGCGACAACGGCTACCACCTCGGCGAGAACAACTGGGAGACCAAGGGAGACCCCTACCCGGCCTCCATGGACGTCCCGATGCTCGCCTGGCTGCCCTCGGCGTTCGGCTCCGGCGTCGTCGACGACCGCCCGGTCGGCCTGATCGATCTCGCGCCCACGCTGTACGACCTACTCGACGTCACGCCGAACCACGTGCTCGACGGCCACTCGCTGCTGTCGGAGGAACGGCGTACGGGCACCTACTTCGAGCTGCAGAACGAGAAGTCCGACATCGCGCTGAAGGAGTCCGGCTTCCACCCCGGCACCGTGCCGACGTGGGCGATGTACCGCTCCGGCCGGAGCAGCTACCTGGAGTACTACCGCCGCGACGGGTCGGTGCTGCGCAGCGAGTTCTACCGGGATCCCGCCTACGAGGAGAACCTGCTCTGGCCGGGCAACCGCGCGCGACGTCCGGACGCCGCCACCCTGGCCTGGTTCCGCGCCCGGCTCCGCGAGGGGCGCACCTGTGCCGGCACCGTCGAGCTCGGCAGTCCGAATCCCTGTCCGTGAGCCAGGCTCAGCGGGGCGTCGCGAGAGCGTCGGACTCCGCACCCGGAGCGGCGGCGTCGCCGGCCTCCTCCCGGAAGCCGTAGCGCTCCCACCAGCGCCGCATCGGAGCGGGCGCCCACCAGTTCCACCTGCCCAGCAGCTTCATCGTCGCCGGCACCAGCATGGCGCGGACGATGGTCGCGTCGATGAGCAGCGCGACCAGCATGCCGATCCCGAGCATCTTCATGAACACGATGCCGCTGGTCCCGAACGCACCGATCACCACCGCGAGCAGCAGGGCGGCGCTGGTGATGATGCGGCCGGTCTTCTGGACGCCGGTGGCGACGGCGAGGTCGTTGTCGTGGGTGCGGTCCCACTGCTCGCGCACTCGCGAGAGCAGGAAGACCTCGTAGTCCATCGACAGGCCGAACAGCACCGCGAGCATGAGGATCGGGTTGGTCGCGTCGAGGTAGCCGGGCGGTTCGAAGCCGAGGAGCCCCGAGAGATGGCCGTCGCTGAAGATCCACGTGACCACACCGAAGGATGCCGAGATCGACAGCAGGTTCATCAGCACCGCCTTGACCGGCAGCACCAGCGATCCGAATGCCAGGAAGAGCAGCACCAGCATCACGACCACCACGATCAGCGCCATCCACGGAAGGTGCGCCCCGATCGAGTCGACCAGGTCGACGGTGGCGGCGCTCTGGCCGCCGACGAGCGCCCGGCCGCTCCCCGGGTCGATCGCGCGGATCGCCTCGACGACGTCCTGGGACCGCTCGGACTGGCTGTTGCCCTCCCAGGTGACGCGCAGGAGCGTGCGCGACCCCTCGGTGGCGATCGGCGCCACGGCGGTCACGTCGTCGAGCTCGGCCACGGCGCCGAAGTAGGGACCGAGATCCTCCGGGGCGGTCTGGTCGAGCACCACGGTCGCGGTCGAGGTCTCCGCGCCGAACTTCTCGTTGAGCAGCGCGGCCGCCTCATGGGAGGGCGCGTCGGCGGGCAGCACCCGGTAGTCGACGCTTCCCCACTTCACGCCGAGGAACGGCGAGGCGATGAACAGCAGCACCGCCACGATGGCGACGATCACCAGCACCGGACGTCGCATCACCGCTCGGGCGAGGGCGGCCCAGCGGCCGTGCGCGTCGGTGGTCGCGACGGGCCGGCCGCGCCGCCAGGGCAGCCGACCGGCGTCGACCCGGCGTCCGAGCAGCACCAGGGCGGCCGGCAGCACGGTGAGCGAGGCGAGCATCGCCACGAGCACCGCGGCCACCCCGCCATAGGCCATGCTGCGCAGGAAGGCCTGCGGGAAGACCAGCAGGCTCGCCATCGCCGCGGCCACCGTGAGCCCCGAGAAGAGCACGGTCCGCCCGGCGGTCGGCATGGTGCGCCGGATGGCGGTGCGCGCGGCGTCGGGGTCGTCGTCGGGGAGCTTCGCCAGCTCCTCGCGGAAGCGGCTGATCACGAACAGCGCGTAGTCGATCGCCATGCCGATCCCGATGAGGGAGACCACGTTGATCGCGAAGATCGACACGTCGGTGAACAGGGTGATGACCCGCATGATCGCGAGTCCGCCGAACAGGGCGACGAGGCCGACCACCGCGGGCATCGAGGCGGCGACCAGGCTGCCGAAGATCAGGAAGGCGAGCAGGATCACGATCGGCATCGAGAGGATCTCGGCGCGCTTCAGATCGTGAGCGGTGATCTCGCTGACGTCGCTGAAGACCGCGAACGGGCCGGCGACGTCGACCTGCAGGCGGCTGCCCTCCGGCGCCGTCAGCAGCGGTTCGATGTCCTGGTAGTGGTCGAGGTAGTCGTCCTGGGTCTCCCCCGCGAGCGAGACGAGCACCTGGGCGCTGCGACCGTCGGCGCTCACCATGCCGGGCGCCTCCGGGACGGCGAAGTACGGGACGACGTCGGCGACCTGGTCGGCCGGGAGCGAGTCGACGACCTCGGCGACGGCGTCGCGGAAGGCCGGCTCGTTCGCCGTCAGGTCGTCGCCGGACTCGGCGGAGAAGATCACCACGACGTCGACGCCGCGGTTGCCGAAGGTGTCGTGCTCCAGCTCGAGGGCTCGGGCGGACTCGGAGTCCTTGTCGTCGAAGCCACCCTGACTGAGCGAGTCGAAGACTCCCACGCCGTACCCGGCCGCGCCGAGAGTGAGCAGGATGCCGACGACGAGCACCAGGCGGGCTCGCCTGGCCACCAGTGCGGCCCAGCGGTCGATCATGCGGAGATCCCTTCGCGACGTGTCCGTGATTGCCGTTCAGTTAAGTGAACAGCGTTTACAGTAAACGATGTAAACTGACCCTCGTCAACCAACCAGAACGCGAACGGAGCACGGTGGCGCCCGCCGATCCCCTTCCAGTGACCACGCCCGGCGGCACCCGGCGCGAGCGACAACGAGAGGCCACCTTCGCCGAGATCGTGGCGACGGCCCAGGCCCTGCTGACCGAGGGCGCGGAGCTCTCCCTGCGTGCCGTCGCGGCTCGCATGGGGATGACCGCGCCCGCGCTGTACCGCTACGTGGGCAGCTACCAGGAGCTGGTCGACCTGGTGGCCTACGAGATCGACCGGCAGGCCGCCGCGACCTTCGCGGCCGCCGCCGACGCGCTCGATCCCGAGGACGCACCCGGCCGGCTCATCGCCGCGGTGACCGAGTTCCGGATGTGGGCGCTGGCCCATCCCCGCCACTTCCAGCTGGTCTTCGCCAATCCGGTCGCGGAGTCCTTCTGCACCCGGCGCGAGCTCCTCACGCTGGCCACCTCTGGACTGCTGATGACCGACCTCATCCACGACGTCCACCGCCAGCGCCCCTTCCCGATCCCGGCGCTCGACGAGCTGCCGCCGCTGGTCCGCGACGTCGTCCTCGATCCGCTCATCCCCGCGAACGTCGACCACATCCCCGCCGAGGAGCGCGGCCTGGTGTGGATCTACATGCAGGGCTGGAACCAGCTCTACGGCGTCGTCGCCCTCGAGGTGATGGGCCACATGGACCCCCGCGTGATCGAGAGCGGCGAGATGTATCTCGACGTCATTCGCCGCTTCGCCCCGATCCTCGGCCTCGACGACGACGAGGGCACCCTCCCCCGCCTCCTCGACCTCGCCCGCCGCCGCATCGACGCCGATCCGTCAGCCATAGCGGACGGGTCACCGTCACATTTGCGCTGACCCGTCAGCTATAGCGGACGGGTCAGCGAGAAATGGGCGAGTCGACCGCGGAGGCGGCCGCGAGGATCTCCTCGACCCACTCGGGGACCAGGAGGCTCGCGGGTCCGTGGCGGGCCTCGTCGAACACGGGGGTGCCCTCGCTCGGCTGGAGGTTGAGCTCGAGGGTGCGGGCGCCGTAGCGGGCGGCCAGGTCGACGAAACCGGCCGCGGGGTAGACCGCGCCGGAGGTGCCGATCGAGACGAACAGGTCGGCGCGGAGCAGCTCGACCTGGATCCGGTCCATGCCATAGGGGATCTCGCCGAACCAGACGACGTCGGGCCGCAGCTCGGCATGACCGCAGCCCGGGCAGGGCGGGAAGTCGATGAGCGCCTCGAGCCACCGCACCCGGCCCGAGCAGCTGCGGCACAGCGCCGAGCGGAGCTCGCCGTGCATGTGGTGGACCCGCGAGGAGCCGCCGCGCTCGTGCAGGTCGTCGATGTTCTGGGTGACCACGAAGAGGTGATCGCCCAGCGCCTCCTCCAGCCGGGCGAGCGCCTGGTGCGCCGGGTTGGGCTCGACGCCGTCGAGGGCGGCCCGCCGGTCGTCGTAGAAGCGCTGGACGACGCTCGGCTGCAGCTCGAAGGCCTCGGGCGTCGCGACGTCCTCGACGCGATGTCCCTCCCACAGACCACCGGCGTCGCGGAAGGTCGCCACGCCGCTCTCGGCGGAGATCCCCGCGCCGGTGAGCACCACGATCCTCGGCCAGTCCATGCCCCACTGTGACATGCCGCACCACACGAGCGCGCGTCTGTCCGCGTCAGGCGACCCTCGGGCGCGGATGTGGACCGTGACCACGTAGCCCCGATCGCGCTCGACCGGAGCCCGGTCCCAGCCCGACCAGCGCGACACCTCGCGCAGCCCGGCCGCCTCCATCGCCGCATCGACGTCGCCGGCCGGCGTCACCGGGCAGCCGGCCGGAAGGTGGGCCGCGTCGAGGCCGTAGCCGCACACCAGGAGGCCACCGGGAGCCAGGTGAGCGGCCAGGCGCGCACAGGTGTCGGGGAGCGTGCCGTCCTCCAGGAGCGGCACGATGTTGCCCGCCACCAGGACGACGTCGAAGCGGCGCTCGAGATCGAAGTCGGCCAGGTCGGCGATGCGCCAGTCCATCCCGGGCGCCAGCTCGCGGGCCTGGTCGAGCATCTCGGGGTCGACGTCGACCCCGACGACGTCGTAGCCCAGCTCTGCGAGCCGGATCGCGATCCGCCCGGTGCCGCAGCCGGCGTCGAGCACGGACGCCGGTGCCGGCCGCAGGGCCGCTATCAGGTCGGCCTCCCCGTGCACGTCCTCGCCGCGTTCGGCGAGGTCGCGGAACCGGTCGGCGTACCAGCGGCCGTAGTCCTCGCCCCCGGCGGCGCGGGCGATGTCCTCCCAGCGAGTCATGGGGCGGTCACGGGGTCCGGGGCGGCAGGCTCGGCGGGGTCGCGCCGGTGTAGCCGTCGCCGGACAGGGTGATCTCGGGCTCGGTGGCATCGGGGTCGCCGATGCCGGCGACGCACGACCTCTCGCCGCGCTGCTCGACGAACACGCGACTCGTGAGCTCGCGATCCTCCAGCCCCTTCTCGCTGCTGGTCACCTCCACGACGAAGGACCCGGTCGCGCCGTCGCTCACGTCGCTGACCTTGTAGTCGACGTCGGGGTCGACGGTGCCGGCGGCGTCGCGGGCGTCGTCGATGATCGTCATCAGGGTCATCCGGTACAGCGCCATCGGCGCCTCGCAGAGCAGCTCCATGCCGGCGTCGACGTCGAGGTCCTGCGCCGCCTCGACGGCGAGGTCGGCGACGTCCTCGACGCTCGCGGCGTCCTCGGCCGTGCGACTGTCGCGCAGGAACAACGTGGTGACCGCCACTCCGGCCAGCACCGCCATGACGATGGCGGCGGCCACCCAAGGAAGCCACCCCTTGAGCGTGTGCGGCCCGCGATCGGGCCCGGTGAGGTCCATGGGTCAGTAGTACCTGGGGTTTCGGCGTGGGAGGTCGGTTCTTACGGTTCGGTCAGCGTAGCCGCGCCTGGTTGTCCTTCACCTCGACCTGCCCGTTGAAGCGGGCGAGGAGCTCGCCGAACCCGCCGGCGTCGTGGTCGCGCTCCTTGAACGTCGGCTCGATCCTCAGGACCTGCTGCTTGATCGCCGAAAGTGGGTGCCAGTCCCGGTCGGGGCGCTGGGCGTCGAGGCCGCGGATCGCCTCATGGATCAGCGGGTAGGGACGGCGCGGCTGTCCGACGTCCGCCTCGGGGCGCGCAGGTTCGTCGTGGGCGACCTCGGCCTCGGCCTTCTCCCGGTCGTCGAGGAGCTCGTCGTAGTCGACGTAGACGTCGCAGGCACTCGCCAGCGCCTTGCTGATGCTGCCGGCCACGCCGACGCCCACCACCGTCCGGCCCAGGCGCCGGGCACGTTGGGCCAGCGGCACGAAGTCGGAGTCGCCCGCGGCGATGACGACGTGCGTCAGGTCGGGGTGCAGGTAGAGGTCCTCGATCGCGTCGACGGCGAGCCGGATGTCGGCGCCGTTCTTGGTGCCGGAGGCCGGGAACAGCTGCACGAGCTCGACGGCGCGGGCGACCAGCTGGGACCGGTAGTCGGCGTTCTTCGGGACCGACCAGTCTGCGTAGGCGCGGGAGATGATGAGCCGCCCGTAGCGCGTGGCGAAGTCGAGCAGGACGTCGATCGCCACCGTCGCGGTGGCTCCCGTCGTCCGCACCTGGCTGGCCCGTGAGATGACGACGTTGTCGAAGTCGATGTAGATCGCCACCCGCGACTCTTCGCCACTCATGCGGGAGACCCTAGCGCCGGGCCGATCGCCCGATCGGTCAGCGCCACCAGGTCCTCGCCGGTGAGACCGGGGTAGCCGTGCAGCATCGCGCGCCACTGCGCAGGCACGGCTGATGCGCCCCAGCGTGCACCCAGCAGACCGCCCGCGATCGCGGCGACGGTGTCGGTGTCGTTGCCGATCCGGATCGCGGTCTCGAGTGAGTTCGCAAGGTGCCGGCTCGGGTCCTCGGCCGGGATCGGCGTGTGCGCGATGGCCGACCAGGCCGCCTGGAGCGCGGTCACGACCCAGCCGTTGGGGTTGAAGTGGCCCGGGTCGCGTCGCTCGGCGTCGTCGATGATCTCGGTCCACGCCGCGGCGTCCGCGGGCTCGAGGAGGACCAGCCCCACGCGCAGGTCGAGCTCGCCGGCGACGATGGCGTGCCGGATCGCCTCGGACCACAGCACACAGGCGTCCTGGGCCTGGCGGTCGTAGTGGGTGAGGGCACTGATCCGCCGCGACGCATCAGCGAGGCCCTGCGGATCGTCGAGATAGCGCAGCGCGACCGGCGCGGTCCGCATCAACGACCCGTTGCCGCCGGTGTGACCGGTCCGCTCGTGCAGGTCGCGCGAGGCCGCCGTCAGTCTCGCCGCATGCGGCTCGGGCCCGACGCCGCCGAGGATCGTCCGCGTCTGGTTGCCGATGTCGGCCGGCCCGGTCTCATACCACCGCCGGAACCGACGTGCGATCTCGGTGAGTGCCTGGTCGCTGCTCAGGTCCTCGTGCTCGGCGGCGACGTCGAGGATGCACCACGCCATCGTGGTGTCGTCGGTCCACTCCCCCGGCGCGAAGTCCCCGAGCCCGCCGCCGAGCATCTGCGGCCCGTCGGGCCCGATCGCCGCACTCTCGAACTCGTAGGCCGCTCCGAGCGCGTCGCCGGCGGCGGATCCGAGCACCGCGCCCCGGGCGCGGTCGATCTGGGCGGGGTCGAGGGCCATCGGCGTCCTCCTCGAATCGAACGTGCGGCTCCCGATCGGGCACGACACACTGACGGCATGGGCATGCAGATTCTCACCTGCGCAGGCTGCGGAGGCGTGCTCACCCACCCGATGTCACGGCTCGACTCGCTTCCGGTAGCGACCCAGATCGACGAGGTGAGCTACGCCCCGACCCTCGATCCGGGCACCTGGGCCATCGATCCCGAGCCGCGGTGGCGGACGTCGGAGGGCGCGCCGGCCGGCACGATCGGTTGCCTCGTCGTCAATCCGGCAGACGCGCTGGACCTCCGACCGCACCCGGCACTCAGCCGCAACAGCGGCTGCTGCGGGCACGACGGCTGCGACGGCCCCAACCGCCTCTGCCCCGGCTGCGGCGCCGAGGTCGCGACGTTGTCCGACGACTGCTGGACCTATGTGGAGGTCCGCTTCGAGCCCGGCGCGGTTCGCGTGATCTCTCACAGCCTGGATTGACCGATTCTCGCCTGCTGCGCGCCACCAGATGAGCCCGCTCCCGGACGTCAGTTCACCGACCGGTCGATGGCCACCTTGCGGCTGACCGCGGTCAGCGCCATCGCGAACTTCCGGGTGTCGGCCCGGAAGATCGGGGCGGTGATCGCGAGCGAGGCCAGCAGAAGTCCGGTGGGGCCGAAGAGGGGCACGGCGACCGAGCAGTAGCCGAGCGTGACCTCCTCGAACTCGGTCGCGTAGCCGTCGGCTCGCGCCTTGGCCACCTGCTCGTTCAGCAACTGTGAGGAGACGACGGTCGTAGACGTGATCCGTTCGAGGCCGCGAGCCACGACGGCATCGAGCACCGTCCTCGGACTGTGCGCGAGCAACACCTTTCCGGTGGCGGTGGCGTGCAGGGGCATCCGCCCCGCGATCCGGGACGGCTTGGTCGCCTGCGGTGTTCCGACGATCTTCTCGAGGTAGAGCACCTCGAGGCCGTCGAGGACCGCAAGATGCACGGTCTCCTTGGTCGAGAAGCACAGACTCTCCATGTGGGGGCGTACGGCGTCGCGCAGCACCCGGAAGCGGGGCACCCGGCTGCCGAGCTCGAAGGCGCGCAGCCCGAGCCGGTACGCCTGTCCCGAGCGCTCCAGCATTCCCCAGTCGAGGAGCTCCTGGTTGAGTCGGTGCACGGACGGCTTGGAGATCCCCGTACGTCTCGAGATCTCGGCCAGGGAGAGGTCGACGTCGTCGAGGGTGAAACTCTCGAGGATCAGGCGGGCCTTGCCGAGGACGCTGTTGGCTCCCTCGCCCTGTCCGGCGCCGTACGCACTCCCGCTGGTCGATGTCACCTGTCTCTCCACCCCGTCGTGTCCTAGCGCCCTGTCGTCACCAGTGGGGCATGCGGCGCCAACTCCAGCACCGTTCGCACCAGGACCTCGGCCAATCGTCGCATATCGCCGAGGTGGGCGAGGTTCATTCCCAAGGAGAAGTCGACCTCGCCACCGCCGGGCGCCTTGGACACCTTCGGCATGCCCACCCGGGCCGTCGGCACTCCGCGCATCCGCAGGATGTTCGCGTCGGTGGCTCCGCTGTTCTGACCGATCGGCTCGTGCGGACTCCCCGAGACCGCCTCGAACGCCGTCGTGGCCGCTCGCACCACCGGCGAGAGGGGGTCGGTCCGGGTAGCCGGCACGTGGGCGACCTGCAGCACCGTCACCCCCTCGAGACCCAGGGCAGCGCTGATGCGGTCCACCTCGGCCCGCACTTCACGCACCACCTCCGGCCCGGACTGCTCGGTGGTGAGCCGGACGTCGAGCCGCAGCCGGACCGTCGCCGGGGTGGCGGCGGCGAGCCGATCGGCGCCTCCGTGGATGCCGGCCACCACGCCCTGTGGACGCATCGTGGCGTGCTCGTGACGTTCGGCGTAGCCCTCGAGCCACTCCTCCAGGTCCACGGCGATCCGACCGGCGAGCGCGACCGCGTTGCGATATGGCATCCGATGGCGACTGCCGACGTAGGTATAGGATCCCGGGACGACCACGTCGAGCCACACCAGGCCGACCTCCTCGTGGGAGACCGTCCAGCCGGGCTTCGCGATCACGGCGTAGTCGGGTGTGTAGCCGCGCTCCAGCAAGAAGGTCGCTCCGACGCCGTGCCCCGTGTTGACCCGGCCCGACGCGCCGGCGCCCGGCACCGCGAACGACGGCATCCCACCGGCCCCGAACCCGCCGATCACCTCCCCCGGTGGTGCCACCTCCGCGGCCACGAACGCCTCGAGGACGGCCATGATCACCGCGGCGTGGCCCTTGGGGTTGCCGGCGGCGAGACCCTCCACCACGTCGCCGTGGAAGGTAGCGCGAGGGAGCATGTCGGCGCGCACGGCGCCGCTGGCCCACGGTACGTCGAGCGCCGGATCCCCCGTGGTGAAGGTGTCCAGCGGCGCGTACAGCAGCAGGGACGGACCGGGGCCTCCGGGCACGACCGCGACGGCGTTCGCCTGACACTCGTCGAGCTGCTGGACACGTCCCTCGACTCCGTTGGCCGCCAGCCGGTCGGCGATCCAGGCGGCGAGGACACCCTCGCCGCCGGTCGGGCTGGGGATGTCCACCACGCCCGCGATCAGCTCGGCGAGCCGATCGCGGGTCACGTGCGCCATCACCTCCGCGACGGCGGCCTCGGTCGGGGTCACCCGATCGGGTGCTTGGCCAGGAAGTCGAGGCTGATCCGGTTGTACTGCTCGGCCTGCTCGTGCTGGGGCCAGTGACCGCACTCGTCGAGGAGGACGAGCTCGGATCCCGCGATGTTGTCGTGCATCGCGGTGGCCTCGGGGATCTGGCCGAAGGGGTTGTTGCGGCCCCACACGATCAGGGTCGGCACGGTGATCTGGGCCAGGTCCTCGGGCTTGAGGATGTTCCGGAGTCGCGTATCCATGTCCTGGAGGGAGAGCAGGTTGTCGATGTTGGCCACGAACTCGGGGCGGTGGTAGATCGCGTGGCGCACCGCGACGAGCTCCTCGGTGGCGTTGACCGGGTCGGCCATCAGCAGCCGCATCCGCTTGCGAGTCAGCTCGATGTCATCGGTCTCGACCGCCAGCCGGGTGCTGGTGCGGATCCGCTCCATCACCTCGGGGTTGGCCACGGTGCCGCCGGCGCAGAGCAGCTGCAGGGTCGCGACCCGCTCGGGGTTGTCGATCGCCGTACGGCCGCCGACCCAGCCGCCGAGCGACTCGCCGCCGATGTGCGCCTTCTCGATCCCGACCGCGTCCATGTAGGCCAGCAGGTGGTCGCGGTAGCGGGGGATCTCGTAGGGGAAGTCCGGCTTGCCGGTGTAGCCGTGCCCCAGCATGTCGATCGCGTGGACCGTGTACTTCTCAGCGTGCGGGCGCAGGTTGCGGATGAACGCCTCGAGGTGTCCGCTCGTCCCGTGCAGGAAGATGATCGACTCCTCGCCATGGCCGGCCTGCAGCGATCTGGTCGGGACGCCGCCGGCATCGACGGTGGTCAGGGTGAAGTCGAGGTCGGCGAGCTCGCCCCAGATGGTGGGGGCCAGGTCCTGCGTCATGGCTGTGTCTCCTTGGAAACGGGTGGGTACGTGCGCGCGGGGTGCGCGGCGGCGGTCAGCGCTGGTTGATGCGGATGACCCGGGTGTTGATGCGGCTGCTCACCTCGGGCAGCAGCGCCTGGTGGGTGGCAAGGCGGCGGCTGGCGGCACCGAGGGTGAGCAGCACGAGCGCGAGTGCGATGAGGGTCTTCATGCTGGTCTCCATGGTCGTCGTGGGGAGCTGGATCTTCACCGGTGGTCGATGGCCTCGAGGAAGCCGTCGACGACCGCGTGGTAGGCGCCCGGACGCTCCTCCTGCAGGTGGTGGGACACGTGGTCCATGACGTGCAGGTTCCCGCGCTGGACCATGCGGGCGAGCATCATCGGGTAATCGGGGGTGAGGAAGGCGTCCTCACGGCCCCACATGAACAGCGTCGGCGCCTCGATCTTGCCCAACTGCTCGGTGAGGTCCTGCCACTCGCCCCGCGGCGAGTCGGACAAGGCGGCGAGCTCGCGCTCCTCACGCTCCAGGCTCTGCTGGTAGCGCAGGTCGAGAGTCTCCTCGGGAAGCCGCTCGGCGTCGTACCACTCCAGCCGCGTGATCAGCTGGCGCATCTTCTCCCGGGTCGGGCCCTCGCCGCCGTAGTAGACGTCGCGGGCCGTCCGGCCGCGGTGGCCGCGTTCGGGGAGGGGCGCCAGCGGCCCGTAGAAGACCGGCATGCTGCCCGTGATCACCAGCGAGCGGACCCGGTCGGGATGGAGGGCGGCGAGGTTCAGTGCGATCGTGCCGCCCCAGGAGTTGCAGATGAAGTCCGCCCGGTCGACTCCGAGCTCGTCCATCAGCGCTACGGTCTTGGCCGCGTGGAAGTCCCACATCGGTCCGGTGACCCGGCACTTCTCGGACCTGCCGTACTGGAGGATGTCGACCAGGAGGCATCGCCTGTCCCGCTCGAAGTACGGCGCCACGGGACCGAAGTCGCTCCACGCCGTGCACCCCGGCCCGCCGCCGTGCAGGAAGATCGTGTCCTGGCCGGATCCGATGTCGTGGTAGTGGTACTCGACACCGTCGGCCTTGGCGTAGTGGCTCTGCGGCATCGGGCCCGCCGCCGGTGAGGTGAGATGCTCGGTGGTCACTGGTTGCTCCTGTCTGAGCTGTCGGAGATGGTGGGCTCGATCACTGCGACCCCCATCCCGGTCAGCCACTCCGGCATGGCGGCGTAAGCGAGGGCCTTGCCGGGCGCGAAGCCCAGGGCGGAGATCATCACCAACCAGGTGCGCAGCTCCTGGCCGCCGTTGCCGGCCCGCTCGACGATCTGCTCCGAGGTGAGCTCGGCATAGGGACGCATCGCGCCCTTCTCGAGGTCGGCGAGGAACTGTGTGTCGAAGTCCTCGAAGATCGTCGGACGGGCCGCGACGATGATCTCGCGGCGACGTACGTCGTACTTCTCCCAATCGCCGCGGCCGTTGAGCCACGCCTCCACGAGGAACTCCTCGTCCTCGCCGTCGGGCGCGGTCCAGTCGCTCGGCCAGGGCAGCTGGTGGGAGAGTCCACCGGAGGCAACGATCGCGACCCGCTTGTCTCCCCCGATGCGCTCGACGGCCGCGGCGATGTTGGCCCCGAGCTCCGCCACCCGCGGCATCGTCGGCAGGGGCGGCGCGAACACGTTGACCACGAGGGGGACGACGGGCACGTCGATGCCGTCGAGCAGGTACTGGATCGCGTGGGCCTGGCCGTGGTCGATCGTCAGCCGGGCCGAGATCGCGACCTCGGTGCCTGCGTTCACCAGCTCGGTGGCCAGCGCCTGTGCGAACTCCGGGTCGGTGTGCTGCGGGCCCTTGGGCGTGCCGCCGTCACCGGCGGCGATCACCTCCCCGACCCCCATCGTGAACGCCGGGATCAGGTCGAGCCAGAACCCGCGGAAGTGGTTGGACCCGACGACGATCACCACGTCGGGGCGTGCCTGCGCCAACCGGTCGCGGGCCACGGTCAGCCCGTCCCGGAACGCTTCGCCACGCTCGGTGTGGACCACCTTGTCCCAGTGGGTGTTCATCAGGGTGGAGTGAGAGGCGCCCACTCCCAGGACGATCGAAGCCATCTGGCTCTCCTTCTCGGCTTGGCTCAGGCGCTCGGGTCGGGGACCGCGATGCCCCGCTCGGCCAGGGCGTCGATCCGGTCCTCGGTGACGTCCTCGGCGAGCTTGCGCCACTGCAGGAGGGCGTCGTCGGGGCGGTAGAGCTTCTCCGGCGGCGCGTCGGTGACCTCGACCATCCACTTGTCCTGGCCGGAGAACTGGCCGTGGAAGAGCCACCGGATCGAACCGAGGTACTTGGCGTAGAAGGGCAGCGTCTTGATGCCCTTCGCGAAGCTCGCCATCACGCCGACGTAAAGGTGGTTGTCGGCGTCGACCGGGACGTAGAACTCGTAATGGATGAAGGTCGGATAGACGATCCGCAGGACGCCCGGCATGCTGACGCTCGCGAAGCCCGGGAACTCCTGCGCGGCGATCACCGGGTTGGTCTCCCGGTGCGCGGCGGTGTTGCCGATGTTGCTGGTGTTCTTCGGCGGCTTGATCCGCCACCAGCGCAGGCCGGTCCAGCGGCCGAGGCCCGGGAAGTCGGCCTCCCAGAACTGCTCCTCCTGGACCCGGTAGATCCAGCGGCCGCGCTTGACGATCCTGGTGGTGTTCCACACGGGCATCGCCTTGAACAGCCGCCACAGTGCGGTGCGGTGCAGGTACTTGGCGTGCCCCTCGTCGTACCCGTTCTCGCAGGCGAAACGCCAGTTGCCCTCGCGGGGCTGAATACGGGCGCCGAGCACGGCAGCGTTGTCGACCAGCTCTTCGGGGAGCTGCTCGTCGATCGAGGGCGGCTCCTCGCCGTCGCCGACGAAGATCCAGACCATCCCGAGGCGCTCCTCGACGTGGTAGATCGGCTGGGTCACCTTGCCGCAGATCGGGGACTGCGGGCCGTCGGTGATCACGGCCTTCAGGTCGCCGGTCTCCAGGTCGAACGTCCAGCCGTGGTAGACGCAGGAGATGGTGCCGGGGAACTGCTTGTTGCCGTAGCTGAGCGGCACGCCCCGGTGCGGACACCGGTTCGCCATTCCCCGGACCCTGTCGCCGTCGCGGATGACGAAGATGTCCTCACCCAGCAGCGTGACCCGCATCGGCCGCTCCCCGACCTGGTCGGCGAACATGACGGGGTACCAGTAGCCCCGGAACCCCGCATCCGCCGCCTGGTAATGCGGCCAGCTGGACCAGTCCTGCCTACCCGGAAGCTTGGGCTGAGGTCTCTTCGCCGCGCGGGGCTTGGCCGCCCTGACGCCCTCGTCGCCGGCATCGCGTTTCTGGCCCACAGTCTGAGTCATGGTCGCATCAGACCAGCGCGGTGGAGCCCCGACAACAGCGTCGGTTCGCCCAGTGGAATCCGGAGTGGTTTCGGTGAGCGAATCAGGACGTGACGACTCCGGTTCTCGATCTACCTACACTCGGCGGCCGTCGCACACCCGTCCTCCGAGGAGCCACCGTGACCACCACGCCCGAGACCCTGACGGCCGACGTCCTCATCGTCGGCGCGGGCCCGACCGGCCTGTATGGCGCCTACTACGCGGGATTCCGCGGACTGTCCACGATCGTCGTCGACGTCCTGCCCCAGGCCGGCGGACAGGTGATGGCGCTCTACCCCGAGAAGGAGATCCGCGACGTCGCGGCACTGCCGTCGATCCGCGGGCGCGACTTCGTCGCCAACCTCGTCGCGCAGGCGGACACCTACGCGCCCACCTACCTGCTCGGACGTCAGGCGGTCTCCCTCGACCACGAGAGCGACGAGCCGGTGGTCACCCTGGACGATGGGACCGTCGTACGGGCCAGGGCGGTCGTGCTGACCGCCGGCATCGGTACGCCGACCCCGCGTCCACTCGAGGTCGGCGCCGAGTGGCTCGGCAGCGGACTCTCCTACTTCGTCATCGATCCGGCGGTCCACGCCGACCGGGACGTGGTGATCGTCGGGGGAGGCGACAGCGCCCTGGACTGGGCCGACGCGCTCGCCTCGATCGCGCGCTCGGTCACGCTCGTGCATCGCCGCAAGACGTTCCGCGGTCACGCCGCCACCCTCGCCAGGGTCCAGGAGAGCGGGACCGCGATCCACACCGACACCGAGGTCGTCGCGCTGGACGGCGACCTCGCCGCGGGGGTCTTGGAGAAGGTCACCCTGCAGGCGAGGTCGGGCGAGCAGGTCGTCGTCGCGGCCGACCACGTGATCGCCGCGCTGGGATTCATCAGCGACCTCGGCCCGCTGCGCGAGTGGGGGGTCGAGCTGTCGGGTCGTTCCGTCGCCGTCGACCGGGCCGGCCGGACCAACCTCCCCCGGGTGTACGCCGCCGGGGACCTCACCGACTACGACGGCAAGGTCAGGCTCATGTCGGTCGGGTTCGGCGAGGTCGCCACCGCGATGAACCACGTCGCCGTCGAGCTCGACCCCGAGCTGACCCTCTTCCCCGGCCACTCCACCGACGACGCCGCCTGAGCCCTCCCACCCCGAGCATCGACAGGACCCTGAGCATGACCTACGTCATCGGAGCCAACTGCATCGACGAGATCGACCGCGCCTGCGTAGAGGTCTGCCCCGTGGACTGCATCTACGTGGGCGGCCGCAAGAGCTACATCAACGAGAACGAGTGCATCGACTGCGGGGCCTGCGAGGTCGAATGCCCGGTCGATGCGATCTTCGTCGACCGGCGGGCACGCAAGGATCCCGAGCTCGCCAGGTTCCTCGAGGACTCGCGGGCCTTCTTCGCCGAGCCGCTGCCGGGCCGAGCGGAGCCGATCGGCAACCCGGGCGGCGCCCAGAAGCTCGGCGACCTTGGCGTCGACACGCCGTTCGTGGCCGCCTTCGAAGCGTGAGCCCGGCGCCGGACCGGCCGAATACGCCCGATCGGGGACTGCGGTCCGACAGCTCCGCTTCCTAGCGTGATCGGTGTCGCCAACGACGCCCGAACGCTCAGGAGGAACCGTGACCCCGCTGGTCATCCGCAAGGTCGTGTCCCAGGTCGAGGAGACCCGTTCCGTCGCCGGACGGAGCGACGAGGGCGGACCGCTGCGCAAGGTCGCCGTGTGCGCCGTCGTGGCGAACCCGTTCGCCGGCCAGGGCTACGTCGAGGACCTCTCCGCGATCACCGACGCGTCGGCGGAGATCGGGACGCTCCTCGGCCAGGAGGCGATCCGGCTGCTCGGCGGCGCGCCCGAGAGCTACGGCAAGGGCGGTCTCGTCGGCACCGCGGGCGAGCAGGAGCACGTCAACGCCGCCGTCACCTCGATCTTCGGCAACGCGCTGCGCGATGCCGTCGGCGGCGGCAAGGCGTGGATCACCTCGGTCACCAAGCCCAGCGGCACCGACGCCACGATCGACGTGCCGCTTGCCTACAAGGACGAGGTCTGGGTGCGCAGTCACTACGATGCCATGACCGTCCACGTGCCCGACGCCCCGCACGCCGACGAGCTGGTCGTGATCGCCGTCGTCGCCAACCGCGGCCGGATCAACGCCCGGGTCGGCGGGATGACCGTCGCCGAGGCCCAAGCCGATGTCCGGGGCGGTGCCCAGTGAGCAGCATCGCACTCGTCGGCGCGGGCATCGTCCTCTCCGGCGACCACACCGCCCCCGTCGTGGAGGGCGCCGACACCGTGGTCGCTGTCGACGGCACCATCACCGCGGTCGGCCGCCGCGACGACCTCGCCGCGGCGGTCACCGCCGCCGAGGTCGTCGTCGACACCCGGGGTACGACGATCGCCCCCGGCCTCGTCGACTCCCACTGCCACGTGGTGCTCGGCGACTACACGCCGCGCCAGAAGACGGTCGACTTCCTCGCCAGCTACGTCCACGGCGGCATCACCAGCGTGGTCTCCCCCGGGGAGATCCACGCCCAGGGCCGGCCGCACACCGCCGTCGGCGTCAAGGCGCTCGCCATCGCGGCCCGCGCCTGCTTCGAGAACTTCCACCCCGGCGGGATGACCGTCCACGCGGGCGCGGTCGTCCTCGAGCCCACCCTCACCCGGGCCGACTTCGCCGAGCTCCAGACGGCCGGTGTCCACCTGGCCAAGTTCGGCTTCGGCCTCTACCAGGACCCGGCCGACGGCTACGACCAGGTCCGTTGGGCGCAGGAGCACGGCATCACGGTGATGTGCCACTCGGGCGGGGCGAGCATCCCGGGCAGCAAGCCGATCACCCCGGACCACCTGCTGCACCTCGCGCCGGACGTCTGCGGCCACGTCAACGGCGGCCCGACGTCGCTGCCCGAAGCCGGCGTGGACCGGATCATCGAGGAGACCGACATGGCCCTCCAACTGGTCCAGGCCGGCAACCTGCGCTCCGCCGTCCGGATCCTGCGCAAGTGCGAGGCCGAGGACCGCTTCGACCGGATCGTCATCGGGTCGGACACCCCCACTGGCACCGGCGTGATGCCCCTCGGCGTCATCAAGACCGTCGCCGAGCTCTCCTCCTGGTCGGGCATCGACCCGGCCCGGGTCTGGGCCGCCGCCACCGGCAACAACGCCCGCACCTGGGGCCTGTCGTCGGGCCTGGTCCAGGTCGGCAGAGACGCCGATCTCGTCGTCCTCGACGCCCCCTGGGGATCGACCGCGGACGACGCGATCGGCGCGCTCTCCATCGGCGACATCCCCGGCGTGACCGCCGTCGTCACCCGGGGCGTCCTGCGCAACCTGACCAGCCGCAACACACCCCGCGCCGCCCGCCTGGTCGAGGTCAGCCCGCCCATGGCGCACCTCGACGCGGCCGGACACTGAGGACCGCGATGGCCTACCAGCTGCTCTTCGAGCCCGGAAAGTGCCAGGGCTACGCCAACTGCCTCATCGAGGCCCCCGAGATCTGGGACTTCGACGAGGACGAGAACCGCGCCGTGCTCAGGATCGTCGATCCGCCCGACGCGCTGCGCGCCAAGGCCGATGCCTCGGCCCGCTGCTGCCCGGCCCAGGCCATCCGGGTCGAGGAGACGCCGTGAACCGGATCGTCGTGGTCGGCGGATCCCTCGCCGGAGTGAGCGCGATCGACGAGCTGCGCCGCCGCGGCTACGACGGTGAGCTGACCCTCGTCGGCGCCGAGCCCGGCCTGCCCTACGACCGGCCGCCACTGTCGAAGGCCGCACTGACCCGGCTCGTCGAGGGCGAGGAGCCCGACGACCTGCTGCTCCGCCCCGCCGCCTGGTACGACGACCGCGACGTCACCCTGCGCCTCGGCGTACCTGCCGCCGGGCTGGACGTCGCCGGCCGCGAGGTGCTGCTGGCCTCCGGCGACACGGTGTCCTACGACGGCCTCGTGGTCGCGACCGGCTCGATCCTGCGCCCCTCGTCGATCGTGGACCAGCTGCCGTCGGTGCACCAGCTGCGCACGTCCTCGGACGCGCACGGCCTCGCCGCCGCCCTACGCGCGGGCGGCCACCTCGTGGTCGTCGGCGCCGGCTTCGTCGGCATGGAGGTGGCGGCGACCGCGGTGGCGCTCGGTGTCACGGTGACCGTCGTCGACATCGCCCCGGTGCCGATGAGCCGGGCGTTCGGTCCCGCGCTCGGCAGCTGGTTCCGCCGCAGGCACGAGGACCACGGCGTCCGGGTGCTCTGCCCGTCCGGGATCGCCCGCACGGAGGAGGTCGGCCGGCGCACGGTGTTCGACCTCGCCGGCGGCGAGCGGATCGTCGCGGACGCCGTCCTCGTCGGCATCGGCACCGTGCCCGCGATCGGCTGGCTCGAGGATTCGGGCCTCGCCCTCGGCGACGGCATCCTCTGCGCGCCGGACCTGACGACCAGCGCCCCGGGCGTCGTCGCTGCGGGCGACGTCGTCCGCTGGGACCACTCGCTGTTCGGCGAGTCGCTGCGGATCGAGCACTGGACCAATGCGGTCGAGCAGGGCGGCCACGCCGCCGCGACCCTGCTCGGCGAGCCGGCCGCGTTCGACGCCGTACCGATGTTCTGGACCGACCAGTACGACGCGAGGGTGCGCTGCCTCGGGCGTCTCTCGCCCGCCGACGACGTCGCCGTGCTCACCGAGACCGAGCGCTCCGTCGTGGCGGTCACCTCCCGCGCCGGTGTCGTCCGCGGCGCCGTGTGCATCAACGCGCCGCGCCGGCTCGCGGCGATGCGCGCGGCCATCGCGGAGCAACGACAGGTCGAGGACCTGCTCTCCGCCGCCCCCGCCGCCTCCTGACCCAGCCCACCACCATCCGAAGGACCCGACATGACCCAGACAGTCAATGCCGCCACGGCCGAGAACCGCGACGCGCTCTCCACCATCGAGCTGTTCCCGCAGGACGAGGACTGGTCGTTGCAGACCATGCGCCTGCTGGCGCAGGTCGCCGTCGGTGGCGCCGACCTGTTCGAATGCGCCCGCACCGCCGCCCGGATAGGCACGACGACCACGGACGGCGAGGTGTGGCAGGCCGAGTGGAGCCGGACCGCGAAGGAGGTCGCCGCGGCCGGCGAGGCCGCCCTCGAGGCCGGCGACATCACCACCGCTCGCCGTGCTCTCCAGCGCTCCTGCGGCTACTGGCGCCACTCGGAGTTCTTCCTCGGCTCGAGCGACCCGCGCCGCGAGGAGGCCTACCGCACCGGCACCGCCAACTTCATCAAGGCGGCCGAGCTCTCCGGCGGCACCATCGAGCGGATCCACGTCCCCTTCGAGGGGATCACCATGGACGGCTACATCGTGCGCCCCGACGACTCCGGCCAGGCCCGACCGACGGTGCTCTTCCTCGGCGGCGCCGACTCGTGGGCCGAGGAGCTGTACTTCCTCGGCGGCACCGAGTTCCCGGCCCGCGACATGAACGTGGTCATGGTCGACACCCCCGGTCGCGGCAGTTCGCTGCGCTTCAAGGAGCTCTACAGCCGCCCGGACTACGAGGTGCCGGTCGCCGCGATCCTCGACCACCTCACCCAGCGACCCGACGTCGACGCGGACCGGATCGGCCTGGCCGGGGTGAGCTTCGGCGGCTACTACGCCCCGCGGGCGGCGGCCTTCGAGCCACGGGTCAAGGCGGTGGCCGCATGGTGCGGAACCTGGAGCATCCTGACCGACTTCTACGAGTTCTACCCGCCCCTGCAGCAGCAGCTCCAGTGGCTCTCGGGCTCGAAGGACGACGCCGAGGCCCGCGAGAAGCTCGCCGCGTTCACCCTCGACGGGGTCGCCGACAAGATCGCCGTGCCCGTCTACGTCATGCACGGCACCGACGACATCATCATGGACATCAAGGGCGCCCGCCGTTTCGTGGACGCGCTCACCGTCGACGACGTCACGGTCGACATCTACGACGGCGCGGGGTCGCTGCACTGCAGCTACGACTACTTCTCGGTCGCGACCGCCCGCCTCGCCGACTGGTTCGTCCACAAGCTGGGCTGATCACGATGTACCAGCTGCACCGGCTCCTGTGGGACATCCGCCGCCACCCTGCCGTCCGGGACCGCTACCTGGCCGACGCCGGCCCGGTGCTCGACGAGTACGAGGTCGAGGGCCAGCTCCGCGAGTGGATGCGGGCACTCGACTTCAAGTCCCTCTACGAGCACGGCATCAACCCCTACCTGCTGTACTTCTGCGCGATCCAGCTCCAGGTCGATCGCGCGGAGTACTACGCGCAGATCCGAGGAGAACGATCATGAGCAAGGGAAAGATCGTCGGCGCCTTCGCGACGTCGCACTCCCCCGGAATCAGCGGCTGGCCGGAGCGGGCCGACGAGGCGGCCCGGCTCGCCGTCCTCGATGCCTTCGCCGAGGTACGGCGCCGGATCGAGGCGCTGGAGCCGGACGCGGTGATCGCCGTGTCCGTCGAGCACTTCACCAACTTCAGCCTATCCAACCTGCCCGCGTTCGCGATCGCCACCGGCGATCGCTACCTCGGGCCGGTCACCCCCGAGATGGCGCAGTTCCTCGACGTCTCCCAGCGCCACCACCCGGGGGCGGCCGCGCTCGGCAGCCACCTCTACCGGGCCGCGTTGGACAACGAGTTCGACCCAGCATTGGTCGAGGGCGGCCTGGAGTTCGACGAGAACTTCTCGGTGCCGTTGAAGTACCTCGACCCCGAGGCGCGACTGCCGCTGGTCCCCGTCATCGTCAACGGCGTCAACCCGCCCTGGCCGACCCCCAAGCGCTGCCTGGACTTCGGCCGGATGGTCCGGGCGGCGGTCGAGAGCCAGTCCGAGGCGCAGCGCGTCGTCGTACTGGCCACCGGCGGGTTGTCGCACTGGGTCGGCCTGCCCGAGTCGGGCGACATCAATGTCGACTTCGACAAGGACTTCCTCGACCGCCTCACCGACGGTGACGCTGACCGCCTGACCGACTACACGGCGCAGGAGATCGACGCGGCAGGCAACGGCGCGCACGAGATCCGTACCTGGCTCGTCGCCGCCGGCGCCGCGGGCACCGGGTTCGACGTCCTCGCCTACGAGCCGGTGCCCGCTTGGCTCACCGGGACCGCCGTCGCCGCCGCCCGGCTCTGACCATCCACCGACGCACCACTCCACCCACCACCAGTTCAGGAGCAACCAATGAGCACGCTGCCCAAGGTCACCGGACGCGACATGCGCGGTGTCATGGCCTACCCGCCCACCCCCGCGCTACCCGGCGCCGAGCGCGTCGACGCGGTCGACACGGTCGACCTGGCCGAGACCGAGCGGATGATCCGCACGCTGATCTCCGACGGCGTCGACGCGATCGCGCTCAACGGCACCCTCGGCGAGTGCGCCACGCTGACCATCGAGGAGTGGAAGGCCTTCGCCGGCTGCGTCGCGGAGACCGTCCGCGCGGTTGACGCCGACTTCCCGGTCTTCATCGGAACCACCACTCTCAACACCCGCGACACCGTCTCGCGGATGAGGTTCCTCTCGGACCTCGGCATCACCGGCACCTTGCTCGGGCGTCCGATGTGGGGCGACATGGTCGCGCCGGTCATGGAGCGCTTCTACCGCGATGTGGCCGAGGCGGTTCCGGACCAGGCCATCGTGGTCTACGACAACACCGCGGCCTTCGGCGGCATCATCCCCCGGCGCGTCTACAAGACCCTCGTCGACCTCCCGCAGGTCGTCGCGGTCAAGTACGCCGGCGGCGCCTCGGTCGGCTTCCGCTACCACAACGACATGGCCCACACCGGCACCCGCTTCCCGCTGATGTCGATCGAGACCGACTGGTTCCCCGCCTGGGAGATGTACGGCGAGGAGCTCGTCGGCATGGCCTGGTCCTCGACCACCGCCATGGGCCCGGGACCGGTCCTCGAACTGCGCGACGCGCTCCAGCAGGGCCGCACCGAGGACGCCCGCTGGCTCACCGAGCGGCTGCGCTGGGCGCACGAGCCCTTCCTCGTGGGCCAGGACTTCATGGAGTTCGCGAAGTACAACATCCCGCTCGAGAAGATCCGCGTGAACGGCGCCGGCTACATCAACGTCGGCAAGTGCCGTCCGCCGTACTCCGAGGACCTCGTGCCGGCCGAGCACGTCACCACCACGGCCGAGCACGTCCAGCGCTACGACCAGATCAAGCGCGAGGTCGAGGAGAAGTTCGGCGCCCGCACCCCGAAGCTGGCCCAGGTGTGACCCGATGACGACCCGACCAGACCCCACTCCCCTCGCGGACTGGGTGGCGAGCACGCGGGAGGGCATCCGCGACGGGCGCTTCCCGGCGCGAGCGTTCAACGACGCCGACGTGCACGCCCTCGAGCAGGAGCGTCTCTTCTCGAAGGCATGGTGCTTCCTGGCCCACGAGAGCGAGATCCCCTCCCCCGGCGACTACGTCACCCGCTACATCGCCAACAACAACCTCATCGTCGTCCGCGACGAGAACGGCGAGGTGCACGCCAACCTCAACATGTGCCGGCACCGGGGCAACGTGATGTGCAAGGCCGAGCTCGGGAACGCCTCGCACTTCCGGTGCTCCTACCACGGCTGGACGTACAAGAACTCCGGCGAGCTGATCGGGGTGCCGTACATGAAGGAGGGCTACGAGGGGCGCCTCAAGCGCAAGGAGTGGGGTCTGGTCCGGGTCCGGGTCGAGTCGTACGAGGGCCTGCTCTTCGGCTGCCTCGACCCGGAGGCGGAGTCGCTCGCCGACTATCTCGGCGACTTCCGGTTCTACCTCGACCTCTATCTCAAGCAGGGCGCCGAGGGCGTCGAGGTGCACGGTCCTCCGGACCACTGGGTCGCGGAGACGGACTGGAAGATCTGCGCCGAGAACTTCGCCGGCGACGGCTACCACACGCCGGTCGCCCACCAGTGGGGCTTCAACCTCGGCTACTTCCCTTCGTCCGGCTCGACCCACAGCCAGGGCTGGGCCGTCCACGTCCCCGGGAAGGGGCACGGGATCGGACTCGGGCACAGCCCCAACTTCCCGCCCTTCGGCGGTTTCCCCGACGAGCTCGTCGAGGACATGCGCACCAGCCTCTCGCCCGAGCAGGTCGCGGTCTTCGAGAAGACCCGGACCGCGGTCGGCACGGTGTTCCCCAACCTGTCCTTCCTGATGCAGCCGTTCAGCCTGGTTCCGGGTGAGCCGGGTGTCCGGTTCGTCACGATGCGGCTCTACCACCCGGCCGGTCCGGGCCGGATGGAGATGTACTCCTGGTGCCTGGTGCCCCGAGGCGCCGACCAGGCGTACAAGGACGAGGCCTACCGCTGCTACACGCTGGCCTTCGGCCAGGCCGGCACCTTCGAGCAGGACGACTTCGAGAACTGGACCAAAGTGACCCGATCGGCAGAGTCGACCATGGTCCGAGACGTCGACTTCCCCTACATCATGGGGATGGAGAGCGAGCCCGACCCGGAGTTCCCGGGTCCCGGCACCGCGCTGGTGCCCTACGTCAACGACACCAACTTCCGGAACCTGTGGTCTCGGTGGGGCGACTACCTGGCCGGGGAGGCGTGATGGACCGCGATCTGGTGCACGACGTGACCGAGTTCCTCTACCGTGAGGCGCTCGCCCTCGACGAGCGTCGCTTCCGCGACTGGCTGGCCATGCTCACCGAAGACATCAGGTACGAGGTACCGGTGCGGGTCACCCGCGAGGGCCTCGCCGACTGGGAGCTCTCCCCGACCTCCCGGATCTTCGACGACGACGCCGCCACTCTCGAGGTGCGCGTGCGCCGGTTGGAGACCGACTTCGCCTGGGCCGAGCAGCCGCCGTCGCGGACCCGGCACTACGTCACAAACGTCGTGGTCGACCCGACCGAGGTGGCCGAGGAGTTCCTCGCGTCGTCGAACTGCTTCATCTACCGCAGCCGTGGGGACAGCCCGAACCCGAGCTTCTACTCACTCGCCCGCAAGGACGTCGTACGGCGGACGGCGGACGGCTGGAGGCTCGCAAAGCGGTGGGCCGCCTTCGACCAGTCGCTCATCAACGCCCACAACCTGTCCATCTTCGTCTGAACCGGAACCAGTAGGAGGAGCCATGGAGCCCGTCATGGAGCACCCGCCGATCGGCGACCTGTCGGAGTACCCCGCGTCCTCAGTCGACGGGCCGATCGTGGTCGCCAACGAGTTCGCCGACGTCGTCGTGCGCCGGGTCGAGACCCGCAACGGGATGCGCCTCGACATCTGGTCGCCTCGCCGCGGGACGCGCATCCAGCTCGACGCGGTCGCCCTCGACTGCCTCAGCTACCAGGCGCCGGACCTGATCACCGAGCTTCTGGTCCGGCGGCCTGCCCCGTGAGCCGGCTCGGCGGCCGGACCATCCTGGTCGTGGGGGGCGGCTCCGGCATCGGCCGGGCCGCCGCCCTGGCCTATCTCGACGCCGGGGCACGGGTGACCGTGGTGGAGCACTCCTCCGAGCTCGCCGCCACCCTCCGCGCCGACACGTCCGGCCGCCTGGAGATCGTCGAGGGCGACGGCGCCGAGCCCGACGTGCTCGCCGCGGCGGTCGCCGCCGCCCGTGGGGCGACCGGCCTGGACCACCTCACCTGCTGCGTGGGGGTCTTCGACGGCTACGCCTCGATCCGCGAGCTCGACGCGGACCGGCTGCTGGCCACCGCGGAGCGGGCCTGGCGGCTCAACGTGCTCAGCGCGCTGCTGGCGGCCCACGCCGCCTGGCCCGCGCTGCGGGAGGCACGGGGCTCACTGACCCTCACCCTCTCGGAGTCGGCCTTCCGGCCGGCCGGTGGCGGCGTGCTCTACGGCAGCGCCAAATGGGCGCTGCGCGGCGTGGTCGACCACCTCGCGGCCGACCTCGCGCCCGACGTCCGGGTGAACGGGGTCGCGCCCGGCGGCACCACCGCCACCCGGTTCGCCGGCGACGGCGTCGACCGCGACGAGCGGATCGCCGCCGCCACCCTGCTCTGCACCACACCGACCCCCGCCGACCACGCGGCCGCCTACCTCCACCTGGCCGACCCGGCGACCTCGCGGGTCGTCACCGGCCAGGTGCTACTCACCAACGGAGGATCCCGATGACCGACCCGACTCCGCAGGAGTACGTCGACGACATGGTCCGCCGGCGCGGCTACCTCCTCGACTACCACCGGGTGATGGCCGCCCAGGACTTCCCGGTCCTGCAGGCCGCCAACGGGCTGGTCTCCGCGGCCTACCTCGACCAGCGCACGCTCGACCGGAAGACGAAGGAACTCCTGTTCGTCCTCAGCCTCACCGTTCTGCGCGGCGACCGCGAGCACATCGCCAGCCACATCAGGGTCGCTCTCCAGGTCGGCGCCACGGCCCAGGAGGTCCTCGAGACGATCGAGATCGCCCTGCCCGAGGCGGGCGTCGTCGCCTTCCAGCACGGCTTCGACGTGTGGCGCGAGGTCGTCGGCGCCGAGGGCATCGACCCCAGCCCGGACGCCGTCGCCTGGCTCGTCGAGTGAATCGATCAGGCCGAGCCGGCGCGACAGACCAGCTGGATCGACTCGGCCCGGTTGCGCACGTCGGTCCTGGCATAGACCCGGGCTAGCAGAAATTTCTCCGTCCTGGCGAAAGCCAACCTCAGATCACCCGCTGCCTCGGCCTGCGCGGGGACTAACTGATCATTGCGAGGTTTCGTGGCCGATGCTGGCAGCGGATAGCGACAACAATCGACATCGGAAAGGGAATTTTCATGACTGAGGGCACGCCGGGAGTATGGCTGCTGACCGAGGACGACACTCCTTACGTGGAGGTCATGCCCGGAACCGGAAGCGGTGTGCGTACGGCGCGGTCGATCAACGCGCGCCAAACGACCCAGCTTGGCGGCGGATTCGTGCGGATCGATGAGATCAAGGACGCCGAGATCCGAAATTGGAAGCTTCAGTTCGATGAGGCATTCTTCGTGATCTCCGGCGAATTCTGGGTCGAGACCGACGGGGTGCGGACCACCGCCCGCGCCGGCGAGGGGATCTTGATTGCGAAAGGCACGACGGTCTCGGAAGGCGGCAAGGCGGGGAGCAGGGCATTTGTGGTCCTTTGGCCCCATGACTGGTACGTGCCGCTCAACGGCATGGGTCCGGGCGGGCCGGAGCCCGGCGCCCATGACTAGACGGTGACATCATGATCCATCTCAAGTATTGTCGTGCATTATGGCTAATTGGCCACGAGTTCAGCGAATGAGGTTCAAGGGATGATCCACAACAACATCGCGCTCATCGAACAATTCAGTGCGGCGGTGAGTGCCTCACCTCGAGACCTCGAAGGCGCGCGGCGACTACTACATCCTGAGTTCGTCATCCGTGAGGCGCCCTCGTTGCCCTTCGGCGGCGACCATTTCGGACTGGAGGGATTTCTTCACGTCATGGAATCAGCCGGCGCACTCTACGAGTTCGTCCGAGGACGCGAGAATCTTGCACCCACCTACCTTGAGATCGACGAGCAGACCGTCCTCATGCGGGTCGAGACGCAGGCCCGGCTGAAGGCCACTGGGAAGCTGTTCCCGATGCGCGTTGCCGAGTTCTTCGTGTTCCGAGACGAGCTACTTGCGGAGATCGATGTGTTCTACTGGGACACCGCGGCGATGTCTGGTCACTCCACACAAGCCGGCCACTGACCCCATCGCCGCAGGCGGGCGCGGGCCGGCGTGGTCCCGGGCGTGAGGTGCACTTCGGCCGCCTCCACATCGCGCCTGCTCTTTCGGCGCGGACAGATGCCTATCGCGGTTCGTTCAGCAAAACAGGTCTGTTGTTGCGCGCCTCAAACT